>CAINBK010000172.1:0-10645 GCA_903846615.1 uncultured Bacteroidota bacterium | reverse complement strand
CGCTCACAATTCATACGCTTTCATGACCGTTCTGAAAGCTTATTGGAAAAAGAAAGAATCAAAAGATCATTCAGCATCGAACAATTAGAAGCCCCCGTTTTTGCCAAAACAGAAATGCCCCTTACTGAAAAGGCTATCCAACTAGCGCACTCCAGAGATACATGGGTGCCTCCTAGCGGAAAAATGATCTTACTCCCCAAGCCAACTGAATGGATTCCAGCAGAAGGATTTACCTACATTCCTGTTCGTTCTAAAAATCCAAGCGACACCACGCTGACGTATTTCAATGAGATTGCAAGACGCTATTGGAAGCTAGACACCTATCTAAACCCTTCGTTAAACCTGATAGTAGACAATACCCTGTCTGCAGAGGGTTATTCGATAAGAATTCAAGACAGCATACAGATTAGCTATGCCAGTTCAGCAGGGCTACAACACGCATTGGAGACACTTGGTCAATTGCTAGAGCAAAAAGAACATCAGCTTGTACTGAGAAATGGATTCCTAAAAGATGAACCTCAAATTAACTGGCGGGGAATCCACATGTTTACTGGGCCACAAAGCCTGGCACTGCACAAAAAAATGTATCAGCAGGTATTACAACCACTTAAAATTAACAAAGTGGTGTTACAATGTGAGCAAGCAAATTGGAACTCTTTTCCCTCTATTAAAAATGCTATAAGTATTGGACGAGAGGACTTAAAAATAGAATTTGACTATTTGCGAAGTAAGCATATTGAACCAATTCCACTGATTCAAAGTCTTGGTCATATGGAGTGGTTTTTTAAGCCCCTGGAAAATCGAGCCTTAGCTATTAATCCATCCTACCCCTACACGTTAAACGTAAATAAAAGCAAGGGTAAAAAAGTAATGCTAACCCTTTGGAAAGAAGCCATTGAACTCTTAAACCCACAAACCATTCATGTTGGATTTGATGAAATTGGCATGATTGGATTTAATTGGCCCCGAGAAAAAGAAATAAATTTATTTCGAGATCAACTGAATCGATTAAATCGATTTAGTAAAAAAAGAAAACTTGAATTGATGATTTGGGGAGATATGGGACTTGCCCCTGGAGAAGCGCCTGACGCAGTTAATGGAGTAAACACGCAAAGAGCTGCTCAAATTAGGTCCAGCATTCCAAAGAATACTTGGATTGCAGATTGGCATTATTTGGGTAATCCGGATCCTCAAGTTTATAAACCCAACCTTCAATTATGGAAAAAAGAAGGATTTCGCCCCCTGGCATCTCCCTGGTTTGTTCCTGAAAATATAAGAGGATTTGCCTTAGCAGCAAATCAAGAAAAAGCAGGAGTCTTACAAACAACATGGGCAGATTTTGAAAGTAGTGAAATAAATATGCTGAAAAATATAGAGCAGTTTGGCGCCTATATTTTGGCTTTGGATTATGCATGGAGTGGTAGAAAAGAACTCCCAATCGAACTTCCTTATCAGGGAGTAACAGAGTGGACAAATCGATTTTACAGACAACCCCTGCCGCTTTCAAAAAAAGATGCAATGAGTTGGAAGGGCTTGTTTGAATTCGAAAACTGTACCCGTACTGAGGCAATACATAGACCTAACCAATTTTTACTCTCTTTAGAAAATCCCAGCAATTTCGGTGGAGTTAAATTGAATGCCGCCACGGCGCTGATACTTCCAGAAGCTACGCAAGTAGCATTGCTTACCGGTTGGAAAGCCAATACAAAAATTTTTACCATCCCATTACTTTATGGGAGAGATATTCGTGCAGCACAGGATAAACGTCCCATCTATATTTCTGTTATGGAAAAAGGAGGGAAAGAATGGTATTACTTCCTTACCAGCGCTAAAGAACTAGACAGAATAGAAATAATTCAAACACATCCTGGAGCTGGCCTACAAATAACTGAGTTGGCCTTAATACAATAAACTAACTTCTCCAGATCCAATTTTTTCGGTTAAAGAAAAGAGTGAGTGCGCTGACCATAGCCGTAAAAATCACCCCCTTAAGAAATCCCTGCCAGGGAGTACTCACCCAGGAATCCCAATGTACACGAAGACCACTTACCGAGAGTAGTGGAAGGAGCAATAAAGACCCAGCCACATAAGCAAGAAGTGGATTTTTTCCAAGACCAGCGAACCAAAATCTAATAGCCCTTAGCCAGTTAAATCCACTCAAGTCCTTACTCACAACAAGCATTAAAAAACCATACCCAGTTGTCATAAAATAATAACTAAACGTAGAGGGGTCTTTTTTGATTCCGCCTTCAAATGGCTCCAAGATTAAACCCATTAACAAAAAAAATAAGCCATAGCGAGTTAATGCATACGTTAATACGGTGTACTGCTGTAGCAATTTACGGCACCATGCAGCGACGACTAGTGCAAGCAGCACAGCCCAGCAAAGAAGCGCTTGGTCTCGAATAAAAAGAAGTGATAATAACGCTATTAATAAGCCAAGCGTCAAAAATGACCAAATTGTATTTTTAAAAGAAAACGCCTCATGAGTTTTACTATTGACTGCTAAGAATAATTCCCCTGCCCACATACCGGGTATTACAATAAAGAGATATTTCAAAAAGTAAAACTTATAGGCCCAATCAAATGCAAGCCCCCCAATTGAATGAAAGTTGAAAAATGATTTTACAATATTTTCACCGGGCTCACGAGCTGTTATTATAATACCTGCCACTGCAACCAATACAGCCACTCTCCAAAAGGGTCGCTGATAAGTAAATAAATAAATCAATGTTCCAAACAAAGCCATGTTCGCTAACACAACAATAATAATATCGCTACGGTAAAAATCAAACCCATTTCCATCTTTAAATGGGAGTCGATATAAAAGTAACCCTGCAACCAAATACGAGATTAACTTAATCAGTTTCCCCCAGTCCCCTGTCACTATTTTTTTAAAATCAAAAAGCTGCCCAAATAGTAAAAGAAAGGCAGCGATAGAAAGAAGCTGATCCAAAAACGATGGATCTTTACTAAGTACCCAAGCTTTCATGTGTTGAGAAAATAGAGCAAAAAATAAAAGCTGAAAAAACCTTCTGACTGCAACCGAGAACAAGCTTAAACGTGTTAGGCCCTTGTCCAATTGTATTTTTAGTGAAAGTGGAATGGCTGCACCCATACAAAATAGAAAAAGAGGAAATACCAAATCTACCCAAGTGATTCCGGGTTGAGTGGGATCAAATTGATGATTGGGCGGGGGAACCTGCGCATGATACATCCAGGCGGGCAATAGACCTCCAAACGCAATACTACCCGAGAGAACCATTCCTATAATAGCAATACCTCGTAACACATCTAGTTCTTGTACTCGATCAACGGATGTTTTCATTAGAGACTTATTTGATTCAAAGTAATAAAAAAAGGGGCACCGATTAAAGTGCCCCTTCTGCTTCTTCTAAACTATTTATTGCCAACCTGGGTTTTGTGTGATATTCCTATTTTTATCAATTTCCCCTTGTGGAATTGGCCACAACTTGTATCGTGTATTTGTATTTACACGCGTTTGTGCTCTTGTCTTGAGACGCTTAAGAATACTGGCATCTGAATAAACAGGAAGTCCGTTTGCGTCAAAAGATGCTCTCTCCGCAGGATCTGCAGGGTTTAAGGAAACACCAACTACAGGCATGGTATTTGCCACTCCGTAAAGATCCCAGCGACGAAGGTCAATCAAACGGAGACCCTCGCCAGCAAATTCAACTGCACGCTCCCGACGAACTAACTCACGAAGTTCATCAGCAGATCCTCCTGTAACAGCGGGTTGACCTGCGCGTGCACGAACTGCATTAATAGCACTAAGAACAGAAGCGTCTATCTCACCAAGCTCAATCTTTGCCTCTGCATAAGTCAATAAGATCTCAGCATAACGCATGTTGATATAACCAGTTTTAGTTTCCCAAGAATACTGGGTAGAGTCTACATACTTTCTCCAAACATATCCAACACCACCACTTGAGCCCGTAGCACCTGCAAACCAAGGTGATGCCAGAAATCCAATCCAATCAATATTGCTAGCTACTGCATCAAATTGGTTAGTATTCCAGTTAAACTTGAAGCGTGTATTGGAGTAAATATTGAAGATAGTGCGCTCTTTTGGTTGAACGTAAGGGAGTGATGGCGACTTTGCTGTGTTGTGAACCATCGTGTCTCCCTGCATATAAACAGTCCATGCAAGACGTCTGTCACGGTTCTGTGAAGGAGCGGCTTGGCTATATACTGCAGATCGATCAATACGTAGACCATCACGGCCTTCATATAGATCCACTAACTGTTGGCTGGGGAAATGACTGCTTTGTGAAGTACCTACCTGACGAGGTATAGTTAAAACACAAAGCCAATTTTGAGGGTCTAGGATATCCGTAGGATAAGTTTGCACATACATCAATTCGCGATTGACGTTAGAGCGCTGTCCTGCCAACATAAACAAATCAGTATAGCGCGGATTCAATCCGTATGCATTAGAGCTAATTACAGCCTGCGTAGCAGCTTTTGCAGTAGGATAATCTTTAACCAACATGGCAAGTCGAGCTTTTAAGCCCAGTGCTACACCTTTGTTAACCCGACCATACTCTATCACAGGTGCTGCGCTGGATTGATCAAACCCTGCGGCAGCATCATCTAAATCCTTGTACAGGTCTGTTACAACCGTGGCCACTTTTGTTCTACCAATGGTTTCATATTCACTCGGATCCAATGGTTTTCTAAAGTATACTGGATCACCAAACCAACCCATGATGTGATAATAACCCCAAGCACGCAATACCAAAGCTTCTGCACGAAGACGAGCATAACGGGCAGCAGATACATTACCCTGCCCTTTGGTCATTCCATCTAACATAATATTAGCGCGGGTTACAAGCTTGTAAGCCTGATTCCAACTGGTTCCAGGTAATGAATTCCCAATTAAGAACGGTCCACCATCTCCCATGGCAACCTGATCTTCTGCATTTCCGGTACGTTTGATTGCCAGATCCGTTGTGGATTCAATGGCGAACAATAAGGGAGCATTGTTAGGGAATTGCCAGAACGCCGCTGCATAGACGCCATTAAGTGCCAGGTTCATTTCATCCTCCGTTTGCATAAAGGTGGCAGAAGATGCACTATCGAGTGGCTGGCGGTCCAAGAACTTGTTACAACCGGATGCAACCAGCACGGCCGTAAACAACAGTATTGAACTTATCTTTTTCATATACTAAAAGTTTGTTTGTTTAGAAGTTGATGTTTACACCTACAGTCATAGTTCTCATCAGCGGATAAAACTCTGCATTTGCATTGTTGATCTCCGGATCAAATCCATCCCATGCATTTGTAAGCGTGAGTAAATTTTGTCCACTGATAAACACTTTTGCTCCAGTCAACGGTACTCCGGATTTCTTGAACCAACTAGCAGGCACACGGTAGGCAATGTTTACATTCTTCAAACGCAAGAAAGAAGCGTCACGAATCCAGTGTGAAGAGGCCACATAGTTGTTTCCTCCACTTCCAGAAGGCAACAAACGAGGGAAGCGGGCGTTTGGATTAGAAGGTGTCCAGTAGTCCTTGTGCATATTCAACAAAGAGGCAGCAAAATCACTGCTAGCAAAAGGAACTGCACCCGTACCGCTGTAATAATTATTACGCATTCCAACACCTTGACCAAAAATGCTGATATCCAAATTACCGATTGAGAGATTTAGATTCAGGCTATACTCATAACGAGGGAAATTGTTGCCAATAAATGTTCTGTCAAAATTATCAACCTTACCATCTGGCTTACCATCAGGACCACTGATATCGGCATACTTTACATCACCAGGTTTTGAACCAACTGTAGGGTTAGAACTCCAAGCGGTTCCAAACTGTACTGGAGAATTTTTCACATCATTGGAATCAGCAAAATAACCGATTGACTGGTATCCAAAATAAGACCAAAGCGCCTGATCAGGGGCTGTACGAATTGATCCGCCATCCAAGAAAGGTACACCAGGTAATGTCAACACCTTATTACGTACATCAGAGATCATAGCTGTTACATCCAGCTTAACCTTATTGGAAAGTGACTTTTTATAATTGGCGCTGAACTCCCAACCACGGTTCTCCATGGAACCTGCATTGATAAATGGAGCGCTCAAGCCAACATAGTTGGGGATGGGACGACTCAACAACATTTGATCCACCTTGCGACGATATACTTCAGCCGTGATGGTCAAATTATTCTTGATAGTCAGATCCAATCCAATATTAGCCTGCTCAGACTGCTCCCATGTAATACTTGGGTTGGGCGCATCCAGCAACGCATATCCTAATGTGTTAATGTTATTAATGTAGTTATTGGTTCCGTTGATGGGATTAGAATAAGTAGAAGTTCCAAAGTTTACAGCAAATGGATAGATCTCAGGAAGTGCTTGGTTACCCAACACACCCCATGATCCTCTCAACTTACCAAACGTAATAACGTTAGAAAGACCAGCAAAGAAATTCTCTCTGCTGAAAATCCAGCCCGCAGAGGCAGATGGGAAAAAGCCCCATTGCTTATCTAACACCTGAGAGAAACGAGAAGAACCATCATAACGACCGTTTACCTCTAAGAAATACTTGTCATCATAATTATAATTCAAGCGAGCATAGAAACCAGCCAATGCAGTTTCATAAGCAGAACCAGCATTGTTGATGTTTCCACTTCCTAAACTCAAATAAGGTTGATTAGGATTAAGGAACCCCGTTCTTGAAGCAGAGATACCAGAATAAGTAAATTCCTCGGTTTGAGCACCACCCAATAACTTGATAGAGTTAGCGCCAAAGCGTTTAGACCATGTAGCTTGGGCTAAATAAGTAGTACGAACATTGGTTGAATAAGATTCGCCCAAACTGGTTGAACCAGGCCATACACCTACTTTGTCGTAACCCAAGGTAGCCAGGTTAGGAACATAGATATCTACATTCTTTACAAAAGACTTTCCATTAGGAGTCCAGAACTCACGTGCCCAGTATCCTTCAATCTCAAGATTATTTACAGGCTTATAATTGAATCCAACCTTTGTAAGCATGGTATTATTGCGAGAAACTGAAGTACCTGCCGCTTCAGCCATTGCAAGAGGATTTCTGTTATTGGTCTGACCAGCTGTTCCATAGATACCAGGACCATATTTACCTCCCCCAACTGCAGGCAAACCAATTGCCTGGCGAATGATAAATTCTGGAGAACCCGTAGACGGTGCAATAGTTTTACTGCTATTGATATTCAAAAGACCGTTGATACTTAATTTGTCATTCAGCTTAAAATCAGGGTTGAAACGAATATCATAACGCTGATGGCTATTATTAGGTACCAAGCCTTGTTGATTCAAATAAGTAACCGACGCGAAAATATTTGTGTTATCGCCAGCAGAGTTGATAGTAACGTTATGGTTCTGCATCAAACCTGTGTTTGAAAGTAACAGCCCCAACCAATCTGTATCAATCACATCTAAGTTATTAGGCGCAGTTGTTTTATACTTATCGATTAGCGCTTGTGTAAACAGGAATGCATTGGGATTACCCGTTCTGTTTCTTTCCGCCATATTACTAAGCTCCATATGATCTACGGCTGAAGTACGCTCTGGGATAGCTGTAGCATCCTGCTTAGATAAAAACGCATTGTATGAAACCTGCACCCCTTTACCTTTTGCACGTTTAGTTTTTACAAGCACTACTCCATTGGCAGCACGTGCTCCATAAATAGCGGTAGAAGCAGCATCTTTAAGGATTGTGATGCTCTCAATGGCATTGGGATCAATCATATCAAATCCTGATACCACTCCATCCACCATAATCAATGGACTTTGTCCAGCATAAATAGAACCAAGTCCGCGGATACGAATAGAAGCTCCATCAGCTCCTGGACGACCAGATTGCTGCTGAACTGTTACACCGGGAGCCAAACCTTGTAAAAGGTTGCTGGCAGTAGCTACCTGACGCTTGGTCAAATCTTCCTGCTTTAGTGTAACAACTGATCCAGTCAATGTTGCTTTTCGTTGCTGGCCATAGCCCACTACCACCACCTCAGATAAGGTGTTATTGGCAGCATCTAATTTAACCTGCATCGAAGCACCGCTAACTTTCACTTCTTTATTGGTAAGTCCAACGCTGCTGAATACCAGTGTTTCTCCAGTATTAGCTGCGATAACAAACTCACCAGCCGTGTTTGTTACAGCACCGGTAGATTTACCCTTGACGCTAACAGAAACACCTTCAACGGCATTCCCATTGGCATCCGTAACCTTACCGGAGATTTTCGTTTGTTGCGCCTCAGCAAAACCCACAAAAAATGTGAGCAGCCAGCACAACAGGATTGCTTTTCTCATAATAAATGTTTGTTTTTGGTTTACGATTTTATGGTGAAGTATAATTTCCAAGATGATTAACGGAAAAAGTAGAGAAAGGATCAACAATCTTATCTAACAATATAGCTAGCTCACGTTTTGTTATGGCACGCTCGGGGTTGTAATTGGATAGCCCCCAAGTTGTCCAACTTGAACTCACTTGCGCACTACTACTATTGACGTTAGTATTTTTTCTTGTTGATTTTTTTATTCCCTCTATAAACTCAACAGCCCTACCTACTGATAATAAGCCTTCACTTTTAGCCGACTCCAGCCATTTTGAAATTTGATTATTCACAGGCATTAAAGCTGGCAACTGGGATAAGAACTGATAAACAGTTATCGTGGAATCAGGTTCAAACCAAGTTCGATTTGCCCATGCATTCGGTTGGCCCTTGCCTCTCAAAAATCCACAGGCGCCAATTCGTTGAATAGAATAAAATCCAGGTGTTGACAAATTTACATCCGCATAGGGCATCAGGTAAGCTTTTTGTTGCAACAAAATGGACTGTACTTCACGAACGGAAATCTGACGCGCATCGTTTTTCTTATTTTGAGCAGCTAGAGCAGCAAGTACACCCGCTGCCTGTCCAATCAATAATACACAAGGTTGCAAACGTGTTGTCCCATTCACTACATTGCTAACACTAATACCTTTCTCAGCAACCACCAACCCACTATGTGACACAGGCAATAATGCACCCAAGGGAATAGAAAAAGAAGGGATCGGATAAAATCCAAGATGTTGTGGAGCAGCGGGATTTTTTCTGTGATGATGGTCAATAGGATAATCTCCTACAGCAATACCAGTTCTGTATAGAGGAAATTCTTGATCAAAGGGCTTACTGATGTCTTGTACTTTAAAACGAATTACGCCTTTCAAACGACGCCCTTCCCTATTATATGGAATCAAAGCAAGTCGATCTGAAGTCGGAAACTCATCATCAGCTAATCCCAGGTTTTTATACCCTAATTGGTATTGCAAAAAATAAATATAACGTAGCGTCTGCTGCTTTGCTTTAAACAATTCTTTTGAACGCTCAGCTGGAGTAAGATTAATAAGATTTAAATAAATATCATTACCATGCCCCGGCCAATTCAACATGTATTTATTACCAGGCAACTTAGCATAGGTGATCATCTTAGCACAATCAACTCCAGGTTTAATGCGTGTGGTATCTTGATAAAAATCCAAACAGGACCCATCAAACTCGGTAGGATCATACCCGGCTGGCTTTACAATGGTGCAATCAACTCCTCTACCGTAATCTTTGAGAATGGCTACATAAGTCAAGTCTTGAATAATGTCGTTAGTGGCAGGGACCTGTACGTTTTCGCCCGTAGTTGCACTGGCCTCCATACCGACATCAAAAGGCACCCCGGCACTCGCCATCACGTCCCCTAACTCAGTGGCATCGATAACTTGTTTAGCATAAACAACAAGCTGACTTTCATTCTGCAGATTTATAAATCTAGCCCCTGAAATATGTGAACCCTTCTGAACGATTGCTGAGCGGAATTGATGCTGATATATGATCTGTAAACTTTTTTCAGCAGATGCCATTTCTTTCCAAATCTGATTGGCTACATGCGGCTCAAAATGTGTATTGCTAACCCACCCGGTAGCAACTTTAGAAGCCCCCCCATAATGTGCATAAATCCGCTCTCTAAATTCCCCCCATAAACCAGATGGAAGCAAATGATTCCCATCTGTAGCAGAAACACCTGCAGCACTTAGCATACCTCCCAACCAAGTAGTTTCCTCTACCACGAGTGTTTTCACGTTCAAGCGAGCAGCTTGAATACCCGCAGTAATTCCTGAAGCACCCCCACCTACCACCAACACGTCTACATGCAGCACACGTTGTGCCTGTATCAACTGATTACTTACAAGCAAACAACACAAGAGTAAATATGTCAATTTGATGCGTAACATTGTACCTCTATGATTTACCGTTGATGGGTTCTTTTAAAACATTCCAAATTTGATAGAGCGAACGAGGGATATGGAAACACCCTTTCCATTTACCCCCCTTTAAGGAAAGCAATACCTCCCCGCGTCTATTTAAATAGCCAAACCATTCACCATACTCTGGATCACGAAAATGATTCCAGGTGTATTGATGCACCTTTTCAAACCAAGCTGCGCACTCAGGATCACCAGTTAGCTGATAACCCTTTGCCAATGCCACTAGGGCTTCCACATGTACCCACCATAACTTTTGATCCCACTCCAATTGTTGAGTAGGATGCCCCTTGCAATCCAGGAAATAGAATATTCCACCAAACTCCTCGTCCCAACCAGTCTT
>CAINBK010000171.1:0-1811 GCA_903846615.1 uncultured Bacteroidota bacterium | reverse complement strand
TCCTTGCAATTTGGCTCATTGTTTTTCTCAATGTGGCAACTTCCTGATATGCCTCATCGGCGTCCCTACAGATGGCAGTGCTAACCTCCACAACTGCCTGATGCATTTCTGCTTTGACTTTATCCTTAAAAATTTGTTGACCTTCCTGTACCAGCTGTTGTTGATGGCTTTTGAGGTCAAAAGTTGTTGGGTCTAGTACCATGTACTCTTCCTCAACTCCAAGCGTAAATGTTTTATAATTTAAGCCCATGTCTATTTTTATTAAAAAAGCCGCTCTCAAGGAGCGGCTTTTTTAATAGCTTGAATTATGGATTAATTAAAGATGTAGCGCAGTCCAAACTGAATAGAGTAGGTGGATGCGATACTTACGTTATCACGGAATGTTTTTGTGATAATATCACCATTAGCACTTGCTAAACGATAAATAGGAAGAACGGTACCACCAGGGATCAAGTTGTTAGCATTGGTAATCGCCAACACACGGCTGTTGTTGATGGTCTTTAACTTACCCCATCCTGGATCGATCAGGTTACCTGCATTGAAGATATCGATGCTGAACTGAAGTACATTTTTAGTGCCTTTGATATTTGCAAACAAATCCTGGAGGATTTTCACATCTACACGATTTACCCAAGGCGCTTGTGCTCCATTACGTTCTGCAAACTGACCACGATGTGCTCTTAAATACTTATCCTGCTGGATATAACGCTCAAATAAAGCACGTTGATCATTCTGACCATAAGAAACACCATTGACAGTATTAGCGCCAAATTGCATTTGTTGCACTTCCGTGGCAGTTGGAATGTACATAAGATCATTGCCCTGGACACCATCACGGTTGAAATCTCCATCATAGACATAACTAAAGCGACCATTGATACCACCATTGTAGAATGCAGAAATAGTAGTAGCCAGGTTTTTAAAGTATTCTTTACGGTAGGAAAGGGTTGCTACCACGCGGTCAGGAATTACATAGTCAGCATAGCTGAGCATCGGGGCATTTGGTCCAAATACGTTAGCTGTTCCCTGCCATGCAGAAAGCGGCTGATCACCACCACCATCAAATAGGTTAGAGGCCATAGACTTTGTATAAGCTACAGACCAAGCAAAACCTTTGCTATAAGTTTTTTCAACTTTTGCAGTAAGTGAGAAATAATACCCACGGTTACCATTATCTAATACAACAGTGTTGAACGCCCCACTTGCACCAGCCTGAGGGATACCATTATTCAGGGTATTGATAAACCTTGTTTGGCTGGTTGTGCCATACATAGGTCTGTTGTCAGGATAACCAGCAATATTTAGTGCAGCAGGTGCAATCATATTAGGGTTACGGAAAATAGCAGTGTTAACATCTTTGTTAAATATACCTTCCAAGGTTCCGACAATACCTTTTCCAAGACGAGTGTCGATTGCAAGGGTTGTTTTCCAAGTTTGAGGATTTCTGAAGTCCTCAACAAGGGCTGTAATACTTCCAGGAACAATTGTACCTGCAGTAGGCACAACAGATGGTCTATATGCAGCTGGATTAGGATTGAAAGGTCCAGGCGTGTTGGACTGACCATTCCAGAACTGTGTAACCTGGATCATACCGTTGTCTCCAGATTGGCTCACGATCCAAACAAAAGGCACACGGCCAGTAAATATACCGGTACCTCCGCGAATCTGTAGAGAGCGGTCTCCATAAATATCCCAGTTAAAGCCAACACGGGGAGACCACATCAAACGATTCTTTGGTAGATTACCAGTGTTGATGGTTTCTCCACCTGCGAATGACATCTTAGCCACAAGCGGGTGAGTGATGATCTGTG
>CAINBK010000170.1:0-1841 GCA_903846615.1 uncultured Bacteroidota bacterium | reverse complement strand
GATAAGAAACCCGTCAGTTTCTCATTGGATAAAACGCAAACAATTTGCAACTGGCCCAAGCAATTAACAAGAAATAGCTCCTACTTAACACAAGCCGTATTTAATACTTGTAGAAGTGAGAGCCAGATGATGCGCTATATCAAACAACTGGAGAACAAAGACCTTTCCTTGAATACTTCGATGATTTCTTTGGGAAGTTGTACAATGAAATTGAACGCTGCTTCAGAAATGATACCACTAAGCTGGCCCGAATGGAACAGCTTACACCCTTTTATTCCCAGTGAACAAGCAAAGGGTTATCATACCATCATGGATGAATTGAGCCAATATCTCTGCGATGTTACAGCCTTCGATGCTTGCAGCTTACAGCCCAACAGCGGTGCACAAGGAGAATATGCTGGGTTATTAACCATTCGTGCTTATCATGCAGCACAGGGTAATCCTCACCGAGACGTAATGTTGATTCCAATTTCTGCACACGGCACCAATCCCGCTTCCGCTGTGATGGCAGGAATGAAAGTAGTGGTAGTAAAAGCATTGGATAACGGTTATATCGACTTGGAAGATCTACGTCAGAAAGCGGAGGCCAATAGTCAACAATTAGCAGGAATCATGATCACTTATCCCAGCACGTATGGAGTGTATGAGGAAACAGTAAAAGAAATAACCAGCGTTGTACACCAACATGGTGGACAGGTTTACATGGATGGTGCTAATATGAATGCGCAGGTAGGTCTTACCGCTCCTGGATTAATTGGTGCTGATGTATGCCACTTGAACCTGCATAAAACATTTGCTATTCCGCATGGCGGCGGTGGTCCTGGCATGGGTCCCATTTGTGTAAAAGAGCATCTAAGACCATTCTTACCCGGACACATCACACAAGGAACCGCTGATGCCGTTTCTGCAGCACCTTATGGTTCTGCTATGATCCTTTTGATCTCTTATGCCTATATCAGAATGTTGGGGGCAGCGGGTTTGAAAGGAGCAACTGAATATGCGATATTGAATGCAAACTATATGCGTGCTAGACTAACTGGGCATTATGATATTCTTTATACAAACCAGAGCGGCCAATGCGCGCATGAATTTATCGTTGACTTAAGACCTTTTAAAAAATCTGCTGAAATCGAGGCTGAGGATGTAGCAAAACGTTTAATGGATTACGGCTTTCACGCTCCCACCATGAGCTTCCCAGTGGCAGGTACAATTATGATCGAACCCACGGAGAGCGAGGACAAAGCTGAACTGGACCGATTCTGTGATGCCATGATTGCTATCCGAGAAGAAATTAAGGCAATTGAAGAAGGAAAGGTTGACAAGAAAGATAATTTGCTAAAAAATGCCCCACACACACAGGCCACGGTGATGGCAGATCAATGGCCACATGCTTACTCTCGATCAGAAGCCGCGTTTCCACTTTATTATGTTACGCATAATAAGTTTTGGCCATCTGTTTCACGGGTTAATAATACGCATGGAGATCGTAATTTAATTTGCACTTGCGAACCTATGGAAAGTTATATGCAGGAAAAAGCCTAAGCGTTTTTAAATCTTCTTTCCACTATCTCCCAATTAATAAGGGACCAGCACGCAGCAATGTAGTCTGGTCTTTTATTTTGATACTTTAGATAGTAAGCATGCTCCCAGACATCCAATCCCAACAACGGAATGCCTTTTAATTCACTAAGATCCATCAAAGGATTATCCTGATTGGGTGTAGAGCCGACTTTTAATTTTCCATCCGAAGTTTTGATCAACCAAGCCCACCCGCTACCAAAACGATTTTTAGCAGCGTCATTGAATTGTGCCTGAAAATTCTCGAATGAACCAAAATGAGT
>CAINBK010000169.1:0-2081 GCA_903846615.1 uncultured Bacteroidota bacterium | reverse complement strand
CCGTGCTTTGGGCTGTTGAAAATGGAAATCGAATTTTATTCAATAACACTACAGGGAGTTCCCCCAAAGGTGATCTCCCCTTTTTACTTTCGTTTCAGGTTCATACTAAAAAAGCAGATACACTCTGGCGTTGTGCTGAAGGAAGTTTTGAGACCATTCAAAAAGTCCTCGATGCAGAAACAGGAGTAGTGATTACCCAACGAGAGAGTGAAACAGCTGTGCCTAATTATTTTTTGAAGGATTTAAAAAGACGCATTGCAGACAGACCTCTCACAGAATTTTCAAACCCCTATCCGGCCATGAACGGAGTAACCAAGGAAAAAATTCAATACAAACGTGCAGATGGTGTAAGCTTAACTGGAGACCTGTATTTGCCTAAAGGATACAACAAAGAGAGAGACGGCAAGCTACCAGTACTGATCTGGGCTTATCCAGCTGAGTATAATTCAGCTGCTGATGCTGCACAGATCAGAGGTAGCGAACACCGTTTTACTTTTTTGAGTGGAGGATCTCCAGTATTTTATGTAACACAGGGATATGCAGTCCTTAACAATGCAGAAATGCCAATTGTTGCTACTACTGAAAATGGTAAACCTAATGACAATTTCATAGAACAGTTAACCATGAATGCAGAGGCTGCAATAAATACATTGGATCAAAGCGGTGTGGGTGATCCTTCCCGTGTAGCCGTAGGAGGACATAGTTATGGTGCGTTTATGACAGCAAACTTACTGGCCCATACAAAACTCTTTAAAGCAGGTATTGCCCGGAGTGGTGCTTACAACCGGACGCTTACCCCCTTTGGATTTCAAAACGAGGATAGAACTTATTGGCAAGCATCCGAATTATATAACAAAATGAGCCCCTTTAGCTATGCCAATCAAATTAAAACACCCATTTTGCTGATTCACGGAGAATTGGACAATAACACAGGTACTTTCCCCATACAAAGCGAACGTATGTACAATGCAATCAAAGGACATGGGGGAACCGCCCGGTATATTACCCTGCCCTATGAATCACATGGATATACTGGCAAGGAAAACCTAATGCACGTCTTGGCTGAGCAATTGGAGTGGATGGAACGATTTGTGAAAGGAACACCCGTTTCACCCGCAGCGATCAAAAAGGGATTTTAGCAAGCCGACTCACTGGGAAATAAAGAGTAAAAATTGTAATTTTGCAGCTGAAAATAACCTATTAAAACCAGCATATGGCCGATTTATTTGAGAAACTAATGAAGAACGCGGGTCCTCTGGGTCAACACCGAGAGCGTGCCCATGGATACTTTGCATTTCCAAAACTGGAGGGAGAGATTAGTAGCCGGATGAAGTTTCGTGGCAAGGACATGATAGTATGGAGTCTCAATAACTATCTCGGTCTTGCTAATCATCCAGAAGTCAGAAAAGCGGATGCCGATGGTGCACGTGAATATGGACTTGCCTACCCGATGGGAGCCCGTATGATGAGTGGGAATAGCAATCATCATGAAAGACTGGAAGCAGAATTAGCGGCATTTGAGATGAAAGAGGATGCAGTCTTGCTAAATTTTGGCTATCAGGGTATGCTCAGTGTGATTGATGTACTATGTGGCCGTCATGACATAATCGTATACGATGCGGAGAGTCATGCTTGCATCATCGATGGATTACGTATGCATCCAGGCCATCGATATGTTTTCAAACACAATGATGTAGAGGACTGTGAAAAACAATTACAAAGAGCCACTGCTTTAGTTGAAAAGCAAAAAGCAGGAGGTATCCTTGTTATTACAGAAGGTGTTTTTGGAATGGCTGGTGATCAAGGAAAACTAAAAGAAATTGCTGCATTGAAAGATAAGTATCAATTCCGCCTATTAGTGGACGATGCGCACGGCTTTGGAACACTTGGGAAAACAGGAGCAGGTGCCGGAGAAGAGCAAGGAATGCAGGATAAAATTGATATTTATTTTTCGACGTTTGCCAAATCCATGGCTAGCATAGGGGCTTTTGTGGCTGGGGATAAAGTGATCATGGACTTTATACGTTACAATATTCGTTCTCAAATTTTTGCCAAAAGTTTACCCATGCCACTAGTGGTGG
>CAINBK010000168.1:0-2231 GCA_903846615.1 uncultured Bacteroidota bacterium | reverse complement strand
TTTAATTTTTGATAAACAGAAAAATCATATCCTAATTCAAACTGCCAAGCATCCTCGGGTGATAACCCAGGATTGCCGATACGCCCACTGGTAACTAAGTTCTTATTGTAATTATTGTATCGCTCTGTAAAATCTGCATCACGAAAAGAACGGCCAGCTACAATGCGCCATTGGTGAGAATTACGAACATAAGAAGCGCTTAATTGAGGAATCACTACAAAACCATATAATTCATCATAGATAAAACGCATTCCGCCATTTGCAAAAAATGATTCGCCAAATTGAAATTGTCCTGTCCCAAAAAAAGCCCATTGCTCAATAGCATGATTTCCACGATCATTGGATTGAATTTGTCGCTGGATAAGCTGAAATCCTGTTTGATACTCGAATGAAGATTGGCGAGTACTTTGATACTTTAGCTGCAACTGCGAAAGGCCCATTTTATTCAAATTGGGAAGCGCTGCAGGACGAAACCGATACCTATCGCTTGTGTACTTACAAGACACATCCGTTTGCCAAAAACCATTTTTTGTTTGCTTAATCAGTTGTGCGTGATTCCACCAAGTATTGACTTGTTCTTTTGCTGTATCACTCAAAAAAGTGGTGTAAAAGTTTTGTGCACTAAAATCTCTCCAATCTAAGGCTGTCCTAAATCGAAAAATCCAATTTCGTTTCAGTGTGTGTTGAACAGCTGTTTGAAGTGAATGAAGGTTAAAGAAACCATTGGTACCACGTTGAGGGGCTCCTTCACTATTGCGGGTATTTCCAGAAATAGAAAAGCGTGTATTGTTTTTCTCAATAAACCCTCTTACCTGTGCCTGAAAAAAAGAATAGCTACCAGTAGCAGCACCCGCTTGAAATGATGAAACTTGTTTGGATAAGGGCGCCTTATGTGATAAAGAAAATGTTTTGGTAAAAATTTGAATAACCCCACCCACAGCCTCTGATCCCCATACCGCTGATGCGGGACCTTTTAAAATTTCTATTCGGTCAATTTCTAGTGGATCAATCGGCATGTAAGCATTAAAGTGTCCAGTAAGTGGATCGTTGTATCTAACACCATCAATTAAGACTAACACTTGCTGAAATGTACCTCCGCGAATTAAAATATCGCCCTGAACACCTTGCGGTCCGCGCTGTTGAACCTCAACACCGGGAATAAACCGAAGTAAGTCGTCAACAGAATAGACAGGAAGTTGTCGAAGCAGTGACCCGGGAATAATCCAGATAGAACGGCCTGTTCGAGAAACCGGTTGTGCGCTACCGTGTGCGGTAAGCGTAATAGTTGAAAGAGTAGGTATACTGTCTTGTGCGAACGAAAAAAAGTAAGATCCCAAAAGTAAAAATGAAAATATACGTAAGCGCATACGGTCTATCGTTTACTTATTTTATTGAGAGAGATCTGTCGCTGACGGCTACACTTGAAACGAACTATCGAGGTGTCTCTGATTTTTTGATGCTTAATACTAACGCCGCTATTAACACGCTTACGCCATAAATTAAAACTACTTCGTTTCAAGGACCGACGCATGATTTCAATCACATCTGCTTCGGCAAGTCCGAACTGAAATTCTATCGCCTCAAAAGGCGTTCTGTCCTCCCAGGCCATTTCAATTACCCGGTCAAGGATAATGGGGTTGGATAGTACGCTCTTTTTAGTTTCGGCGGTTGCCATACCTTAAAAACAAAATTGTCCTGAATTTGTTCTAAGTGTCGTGCGGAACGCAAAAAATAAGACCGTTAAAAAAGAACACCTGCCCAGTAAGGTTTGCAAAACATGTAGCCGGCCCTTTACCTGGCGAAAAAAATGGGAGCGGGATTGGGACAAGGTTTTATATTGCAGTGACAAATGCAAACAAAAACCGGATTCGCTAACGTGTTAATCGATACAAAAACACGGCTGTTCGTTGTATCAGCTTTGGATATTCTTTAAGGTTGATGGTTTCTCCGGGTGCATGTGCACCACGTCCGCTGGCGCCCAAACCATCCAGACAGTCAAGATATTTTGCTACATACGAAATATCACCCGCTCCCCGGCTGCCTGGATTACCCGGAGAAACTTTTCCAAAACCAAGCGCTTCGCTTACTTCACTCAACTGTGCGGCCAATTTTGTATTTCCTTCCGTAGGAGGCATGGAGGGAATACCATCTGAAAAACGAATAGAAGCTTTAGTGCCCGGTAAAGGCTCCCCCACAATCTCTCGCATCACACTTCTTGCGTTTTCTTTTTG
>CAINBK010000167.1:0-6105 GCA_903846615.1 uncultured Bacteroidota bacterium | reverse complement strand
TTGGGATAGCTAATCAGCTCAGCTATTACGGTTCACCTACTACTTCGGATAAAGCTTTACTACCCTTTCCAGCCTTAAAATTGGGACCAGGCAATTCTGCTCGAAGTCACAGTGCAGACGAATGGGTAGGTGTTGATGAAATAGAAAATGGAGTTGACCTATACTGTATACTCATTGATCAGCTAACCAATTCAAAACTGAACGCATGAAACTTTGGCAAAAAAATAAAGAGGCATCTGACGCTGTAGCAACATTTACAGTGGGTATGGATCGGGTAATGGATGCGTATCTAGCAAAATTTGATGTGATTGGTTCGTTGGCACACGCAAAAATGTTAGGAAAGGTTGGATTGCTTACAGCATCTGAAACACAACAATTATTAACAGCTCTTCGTGGAATTTATAAAAAAGTTGAACAAGGGAATTTCCCTTTGCGTCCAGAGATGGAGGACATTCACTCACAGGTAGAATGGGAGCTCACACAACAACTTGGCGATACTGGGAAGAAAGTTCATATGGCGCGCAGCAGAAATGATCAAGTATTAGTGGATATCCGTCTCTTTTTACGAGAGGAGTTAGAAAAAACAGTCTTTGCCATTCAAACACTTTTTTCGTTGTTGCAAGAAAAAAGCGAACAACACAAAGATGTTCTTTTACCTGGCTATACTCATTTGCAACTGGCAATGCCTTCCTCATTCGGCCTTTGGTTCGGAGCTTATGCGGAAAGCCTGGTGGATGACTGTATACAATTACAAGGGGCCTACAAAATTGTCAATAAAAATCCATTGGGTTCTGCTGCTGGTTACGGTTCGTCTTTCCCTATTGACAGAAGTTATACTACTGCCTTATTGGGATTCGGAGATCTCAATTACAATGTAGTCTATGCACAAATGGGAAGAGGAAAAACAGAACGTGTGGTGGCACAAGCATTGGCAGGTATTGCAGAAACATTAAGCCGATTTAGCATGGACGCTTGTTTATACATGAATCAACAATTTAGTTTTATTTCTTTTCCGGAGGAATTAACTACGGGCAGTAGCATCATGCCGCATAAAAAAAATCCGGATGTATTTGAATTGGTTCGTGCGCATTGTAATCGCATCAAATCATTACCCAACGAGATTAGCTTATTGACTACCAATCTTCCATCTGGTTATCATCGGGATCTTCAATTATTGAAAGAACATTTATTTCCAGCTTTTGAAAAAATTCGGCAGTGCACTGCCATGCTGGAGTTGATGATCAGCTCCATACAAATTGAAAAAGAATTGCTTCTGGATAAAAAGTATCAATATTTATTTAGTGTAGAGGCAGTCAATGCACTAGTCAATCAGGGTGTCCCTTTTCGCGATGCTTACCGGCAGATTGGAGAAGCGATTGAAAAAGGAACATATGAGGCCCCCACAAACCTAGAACACACGCATGAGGGCAGCATGGGTAATTTATGCACCACGCAAATCAAATTGCGGATGGAAGAAACCTTGCAAGGTTTTCCTTTCAACGAAGTAAAGAAAGCCCTTGAGGGATTATTGTCCTAACCCATAGCGATCAACCAGGTATAGTAGTGCCGCCATATTTACGGCTCCCAATTCCAATTCTCTTTTGTTTACCGCTTCAAATACATCGTTGCGAGCATGATGATAATCAAAGTATCGCTGTGAGTCGGGCTGAAGTCCTGCAACTGGAGTATTAAAAGCTCTATTCAATGGACCAATATCAGCCCCTCCTCCTCCTTTACTGAATTCACTACAGCCGTAGGGGGCAATCAGTGATTGCCAGCCTAGCACACGCTGGTATTGAGTTTCACTCATCGTAAATCCAAAACCACGCGGCGTAAATCCACCGGCGTCACTTTCTAAGGCAAAAATGTGTTGTTCATTTTTCTCTTTTGCTTCTGCTGCGTATTGAGTACCTCCCCGTAATCCATTTTCCTCATTGGCAAATAATACAAAACGAATAGTATGACGTGGTTGATAGCCAATTGCTTTAAAGGCCCTGAGTATCTCAATGGTTTGCACACAACCGGCCCCATCGTCATGTGCTCCTTCGCAATTATCCCAGCTATCTAAATGCCCACCCACTGTAATAATCTGATCGGGAAACTCAGTACCCTTTAATTCACCAATGATATTATGACCAATTGTATCGGGTAAAAAATAGCCATGCGTCTCCAATTTAACCTGCACTACTTGTTTTTGTAGCCACTGGCTCAATTGATCGGCATGTTCTAAACCAATAGCCACAGCCGGTATTTTAGCATACAAACTATCATAACGGGTAGACCCCGTATGCGGATGATTATTAGCTCCATGACTCAAACTGCGGACAATGGTACCCACAGCACCATATTTAGCAGCCTGTGAGGGACCTTGTCCACGATATTTACTGGCATCACCATATGCCTGAAAAGTTCTAACAAACGTTGCGTTGAAGGGATAATTATAAAAAACAATCTTACCCTTTACCTGTTCCTTTTTTAACTCTAACTCTTCAAATGATTTTACTTCCACCACCTGAGCCGTCACACCCTTAGGACCCGATCCAATTGAATTACCCAATGCCACCACATCCAAGGAAAGTCCTCGTTTTCCATCACCCAAGTCCACTATGGCTCCAGCTTTATCCTCTCCACCACGTACCCAATGTGGAACCATACATTGCTGCATCCAGGATTTATCTGCTCCTGCTTGTTGCATCGCAGTCAATCCCCATTTTTCTGCTTTGACCATTCCAGAAGAACCCGCCAACCGAGGTCCAACCTTTTTTGTCAGAACACGAAGGTTTTCATATGCCTTGGAGTGCAATAGAATTTCATCAGCCAGTTTTTTAATAAATAAAGAATCAACAGACTGAGCTTGAACAGTTCCAGTAAAAACTAGCACCATTACAAGTATAATTCGATTGAATAAAATCATAACAAGCCTATTTAGTATCCTGAAGTTAAAGAATCCTTTGAAGGGATTCGCTCCTTTTAAATAACCTACCTTTGCAGACCCATACAACGCGTATGAAAATTGGTATAGTTTGTTATCCGACTTTTGGTGGTTCTGGCGTATTAGCCACTGAGCTGGGAAAGGCATTGGCACAATAGAATCACGAGGTTCATTTTATTACCTACCAGCAACCGGTACGACTAGAACGTTTTGTTCCCAATATTTTTTATCATGAGGTGCAGGTACCAACATACCCACTATTTGACTTTCCTCCCTACGAGACAGCCTTAGCCAGTACCCTGGTTGATGTAATCAAAAATCATCACTTAGACCTTTTGCATGTACACTATGCAATTCCACATGCATCAGCCGCTTATTTAGCTAAACAGATTCTGGCCAAGGAAGGGATACAGATCCCTTTTATTACTACGCTTCACGGAACAGATATTACATTGGTAGGCCGCGATAAAACTTATGCCCCCGTTGTTACTTTTTCTATCAATGAAAGTGATGCGATTACCGCTGTATCACACAATCTTCGAGAGGAAACCTTTAAGCATTTCAAGATCGATAAGGAAATTGATGTGATCATGAATTTTGTGGATGTAGCGCGTTTTAATCGTAAACCTATTGATGCCTTTCGAAAAGCAATCGCCCCTACTGGCGAGCGCATATTGTTACACGCTTCCAACTTCAGGAAAATAAAGCGGGTGCCCGATGTGGTTCGGATTTTTGCTTCTGTTCGTTCTAAAATTCCTTGTAAACTTTTATTTGTGGGAGATGGCCCCGAGCGAAGTACAGCCGAAGATCTAAGTCGTGAATTAGGCGTAAGTGAAGATGTGCTTTTTGTTGGGAAGCAAGAACAAATGGAAGATATACTTGCAATTGCAGATGTCTTTTTGCTTACTTCAGAATATGAAAGTTTTGGATTGGCGGCACTCGAAGCAATGGCTGCAAAAGTTCCAGTAGTATCAACTGATGCAGGTGGACTTGCTGAAATCAACATTCATGGAGAAACTGGTTTTCTAAGCAAAGTGGGAGATGTTGATTTGATGAGTGAACAAGTAATGCAGTTGCTGCAAAGCGAGAGCACACTTAAATCATTCCGAGCCAATGCCTACAAACAGGCTTGTAAATTTGACATCCATCACATCATTCCACAATACGAAAAGCTTTATAGTCGCTTTGTAAAAAGTTGATCAGCGACGTAACCAACCTTGTGGATCGATTTTCTTAGTCTCCATGGTCATGATAAAATCAATCTGACCGCCATTTCCCTCATCGTCTTTACCCGTCTTACCAATAATTTGTCCAGTTTTTACAAGGGCTCCTTTGGTAACATTTACAACAGAGAGGTTGCTATACGTGGTAAAATATTTTCCATGCCGAATCGTAACGGCCATTCCATCTCCCAGATTATAGACGCCCCGCACCTCTCCTTCAAATACAGTTTTCACATTGGTTCCTGCGCTCGGGGTTGCAATGGTGATGCCTGGATTATCGATAGTTAGATAAGTATTCTCAATTTTATTATCTCCAAATTTTAATAGCACAATCCCATTATCTACAGGCCAGGGAAGTTTATACCGATTGGCTTCAAAACTGCTATTCAATGCAATGTCCTTGGCATTTAGATCCAAATAGCTTTCTGGTCTACGAGTAGGGTCTGTTCGCTTGGCAGCTGCTGACAGCTCCTCGTTGCTTGGGGCCGGCGTATTAGTAGCAGGCTTAGTTGTAGTGGGAGCTGTAGTTTTAGCGGTAGAAGTAGTAACAACAGTTGCACCAGTA
This sequence comes from uncultured Bacteroidota bacterium, assembly GCA_903846615.1. Lineage (GTDB taxonomy): Bacteria > Bacteroidota > Bacteroidia > Chitinophagales > Chitinophagaceae > JJ008. Next base: position 1,385 of record CAINBK010000167.1, on the reverse strand, counting down.
CGCTTTCTTTCTTCCTCTTCTTTTTTACGGCGCTCCTCCGCTTCTTTTTTAGCTAATTCAATTTCACGGCGAACAATTGCTAATACTGCGTTTTGTAGATCCCTATCTTTTTTCTTTTTCTCTGCAATTTGTCGAGATAACTCTTTCTCCTTACTCTTCAATTGTGAAACCACTGCATTCTTTTCCTTTTTCTGGACCGCTAACTCCTGTACTTGCTTAGTCTGTGTTTCCAGGGCCACATTCTTTTGGTCCTTACGAACCAATTGTTGCTTGCGTCGCTCCAAGATCAACTCTTGCGTTTTATAAATTGTTCCAACTTGCTTCTCGCGATAATCCCGGTAACTCTTTAAGTAGGAGACCCTTTTTACAGCATCATTAAAGCTGCTTGCTGAAAAGATGAAATTGACGTAGTCGTAATTGCTTCGATTTTTATAAGCATAAGCCACGGAGCGAGCATACTGCACTTTCAGTGTATCCAACTGGCGGTTGAGCCGATATATTTCAAGTTCACTGAGATAAATATCGTCATCGATAGACCGAATCTCACGGCTAATACTATTGATATAACGCTCCTGAAGGGAAATTTTACGATTCAAGACATTGAGCTGACTAAGCGTTTTTTTGGTCTGCCCCTTCACCGATTCATATAAGGTTTGAATTTCCTTTAGTTCTTTTTGTATTTCCTGTCGCTCCTTTTCCAATTGACTCTTTTCCGCAGCCGGCTGGGCCTGTACAGAAGCAGTGATCAAAAGCAATAAGAGTACTAAAAAGCTGACACGCATGGATTTACTATAACGATTCCATGCAAAATAAATTTTATTCGTCAACCGCGGCGATAATTTTTTGGAATAGTAAATGGAAAGCTTAACGTTTCATTAAAGGCATATTGCTTGAAACGCAGTTCTACATTCAACTTCTTTTTCTCAGAAACTGCAATATTGCGACGTTGGGAAAAGTAAACACCAGTACGATTGTCATAATCGGAATAGCCCAAAAAACTGGTACGGTTACGCGTAAGATCCAGGTCATCTAATTTGGTACTGAGCAACACCTTCTCCTGCTCCGCAATGGTAAATAACATTCTGAAAAAGGAATTGGCTCCTTGCAAGGAAATTGTCCCATTTCCCTTGCTGTAGGCTTGCAACGTGGAATCTAAAAACACCGGGTTGCCGATCAACAGATCCTGAAGCGAACTTAAATCCAGGGGTAAGGCCGTTACCTCCGTTAAATAAGCTACGCTTCGGGCTATATAGACTTTATTCTGCTTATCTAATAACTTAACAGAATCCCGGGTGATATAGGCTCGTAATCCTTCAATACCCAGAATGGCTGTGATGGAGGCCCAGATCAGACTGTCTTTGTACATGCGCAGCTGTGCATTAAGA
>CAINBK010000166.1:0-7747 GCA_903846615.1 uncultured Bacteroidota bacterium | reverse complement strand
AGTTGGCGATTCCCCGGATTCAATTTAGTGGAGCGTCCATTGCGTACCTATCCTTATCATGCAGCAGCGCATATTTTAGGGTATATCCGTGAGGCTGACAAGCGGGATATTGAGCGCTCTAATAATTTTTATAGGCAAGGTGATTACATTGGTAAAACTGGTTTGGAAGCTTATTATGAATCTGTACTGATGGGGCAGCGTGGAGTGCAGTATATGATCAAGGATAATAAGAATAGATTAGTGGGAACGTATGAGGGAGGTGAATATGATACAGCTGCTGTTGCTGGAAGAAGTTTGCGCACCCATATTGATATTGAGTTACAACAACTGGCAGAAGCATTGATGAATAATAAAGTGGGGGGCTTGGTTGCCATAGATCCCAAAACTGGGGGCATTCTCTCCATGGTATCGGGACCCAATTACGATCCCAATGATTTATCAGGTCCGGATGGGAGTAAAAATTTTAGTCGGATGCAATTGGATGTATCAGGTCCGATGCTCAACCGTGCCATTGCAGGACGTTATGAACCGGGTTCCACTTACAAACCACTGGGCGCTTTGATTGCCTTGAATGAAAAAGTGGTGAGTGCTTCTTATGGTTATCCTTGTGGAGGTCGTTATACACTTTGCGGACATGGTAAGCCTGAATGTACTCACGCAGGCGGCGGACATGCGGCCAATGTGCGCTTGGCAATTGCCAATTCCTGTAATGCATATTTTGCACATATCTATCGATTAACCGTCGATAACCCCCGCTATAAAAATATCTACGATGGTTATTTACATTGGAAGGAATATATGAATGCGTTTGGGTTGGGCGTTCGTTTGGGAGTAGATCTTCCAAATGAGAATACTGGAGGAATTCCTGATACCGTGGTCTACAATCGTGAAAATGCCGGCCGTTGGACATCCTGCACTAACCTTACGCTTGGAATTGGACAGGATAAAATGCAAACGACTCCCTTACAAATGGCCAATGCGATGTGTATCATTGCCAACAAAGGTTATTATTATACGCCGCATTTTGTAAAGGGTATAGAAGGAGAAGGGGATGATGAGGCACTCTTGAATCGTTTTCAACAAAAGCATGATGTTCTCACTAACATTCCAGATATTGTATTCAACGAAGTAATTGAGGGTATGAGTGATGTGGTGAAAGTGGGTACGGCCCGAGGTGCACAAATTGAAGGAGTAGAAGTTTGTGCAAAAACAGGAACTGCAGAAAATTATACTATTCTAGATCAGCGTCGTATCAAATTACCAGACAACTCCATGTTTGTATGTTTTGCGCCCAAAGAAAATCCAAAGATTGCAATAGCAGTTTTTGTGCAGAATGCAGGTTTTGGAGCTACCTGGGCTGCACCGATTGCGCGCATGATGATGGAGAAATATTTACTCGATACGCTAACCGCTAAAAGTAAAATTGATTCGGCAAGAATAGCCTCTACTAATTTAATGCCTAGTTATTTTAAGCGTTTACAATACAAGGAGGATTCGATTCGGGCTTTCAAATGGTTTCAGGTAACAAAAGATAGTTTGTACATCGATCGGTTTTCGCTGCAAGAGCCTACCCGTGGGCCGCGTTCCCCTTTTCGAAAAACTCCAACTGAACCGGAATTACCTAATTGGGTGAAGATATTATCAGCAACTAGCTTGCCAGCGCGCGGCATTGAAAAATTAAAAACTTTTTCTGCTTGAGAAATAATGCTGCCATATCGAAGGGAATTGACTGGAGTTTGGTTTGGATCTATTTGGCTTTAGTATTGATAGGGCTTTCTGCAATCTTTGCAGCTACTTATCAGGAAGGTGATCCTGTTCTTCAAAGTTTTATTGCATTTAAAACTGATTATAGTAAGCAATTTTATTTTTGGGGAATTGCATTGATAGTTGGGTTTTTTATTTTACTGACCGATAGTAAATTTTTTCCGACAACTGCTAATTTCTGGTATGCAGTTGGGATTATTTTATTGCTTCTAGTATTTCCATTTCATTCAAGAATTAAAGGAACAGAATCTATCATTCGAATCGGAGCTTTTAATTTTCAACCTGCTGAGTTTTGTAAAATATTTGTGGCGCTGGCCTTGGCAAAATACTTTTCTCGTCCTGAAACTAATTTCAATCGTCCGGGTAGTCAGTTTACGGCCGCCTTGTTTGTATTAATTCCGGGGGGCTTAGCTATTCTTCAGCGTGAGACTGGATTAGCGTTGGTTTATTTCTCCTTTTTTCTCATGATGTATCGGGAAGGTTTACCCTCTATTATTCCTACCATTGGATTTGCTTTTGCCATCTTGATTATTGCCAGTATTCTGATTCCTCCTAATATCCTTGCTATTCTACTTTCGATAATTGCTGTTTTATTAATTTATTTTTCAAGAAGACAAATCCGCAGACGTCGGCAGATCTTAACCAGTATATTATTTATTTGGGCTATTGCGGTAGGAATACAGCGATTTGCGGTGCCTTTTATTTTTGAGAAAGTATTACAGAAGCACCAAGTAGAGCGAATCTATAATCTCTTTGGCAAGGACAATCCCTATGATCCCCAGCAAAAAGCTTTGTCTGAAGATGCTTCAAGAAAAAAGAAAGAAAGCGGAAGTAGCTATAATGTCCGTCAATCAAAAATTGCAATTGGAAGCGGCGGTTTTTTTGGAAAAGGAATCTTTAGTGCTACGCAAACTCGTTACGATTTTGTGCCTGAACAGCGCACAGATTTTATTTTTTGTACTGTTGGTGAGGGATTTGGTTTTATGGGAAGTATGTTGCTATTAGGGCTTTATCTAGCCCTCCTAATGAAAATGATCAATCTTGCAGAGCGGCAGCGAAGTACGTATAGTCGGGTATATGCGTATGGCGTATTGTCCGTGTTCTTTTTTCATATTGCCGTAAATATTGCGATGACAATTGGACTGGCACCTGTGATTGGCATCCCTCTTCCTTTTATAAGTTATGGGGGTACTTCTTTGTTAACCTTTACCGTTTTGCTTGCTATTTTGGTTCGTCTCGATGCGGATCGTCAGATGGTACTTCGCTAATCCTACCTTTGCTGGATGAAAATTATTCCATTGGCTGAGGGCTGGTTCACTGTTGATAAGACCAAGCAGTTTGTTCCCTTCAATTCCTCACTTGATCAACTCCATGATCGGCCGGCGGGTAGTTTATTGGTCGAAATCCAGCCCTTTGTAGTCTGTACTGCTAACGAAGTTATTTTATTGGATACAGGCTTGGGATACGAAATAGGTGGTATGCTCCAATTGCATGTTAATCTGCGCAACGCAGGCATCGATCCTTTGTTAGTAACCAAGGTAGTATTATCTCATTTACATAAAGATCACTGTGGAGGTATGATTAAAAGAGAAGGAGAGTTCATTAAACCGGCTTTTCCCAATGCTACTTATTATGTGCAGGAAGCAGAGCTGCAACATGCGTTGCAACATATCGGACCTTCTTATCCAGCTGCACCAGTGGAATGGCTGGCCTCGTATGAAAAGGTAGTACGCTTACAGGGTGATCAAACTATTGACGGTTTAATTACCTGTGCAATGTCTGGTGGTCATGCCCGTTTTCACCAAAGTATCTTGATCAGCGAGAATAATGAGTTTATTTTTTATGGTGGCGATGAAGCTCCTCAATTACAACAGATGCGGCATCGTTTTGTAGCTAAATATGATTTTGATGGCAGACGTGCCATGGAGTTGCGACAGCAGTGGTGGAATCAGGGCGAACAGGAAGGATGGACTTTTCTATTTTACCACGATGTCAAAAATCCAAGTTTCTCCTTTCAGCAATCTTAAAATTCTCTAGGGGGAGGAGGCGGACCCATTTTCCCGGGACCACGACGATCGCGTACGCGTTCATCCTGTACATCACGGAGAATTCTAATAAAGTCCTCTTGCAAATCATAGATCTGAATGACTCGTTTCTCTCCAACAATGGGGCTAAATTCCTTTCGGTACTTAATTTGTAATTCAATTAACTGCTGACGAGCTAGTAATCGATCCTCCCGATTTTTTCTCATAGTCTCTCGCCATTCTTTTTGATACCGAGCAAACACCGGTCCAAAGGCTTCGCGTTCTCCACCAGTCATCCGCATTTTTTTCTGGATAAAGAGATTCATCTTTTCCGGAATTCGCTCTCCCATGGGAGGTTGCGCATCAGCGACAAGCACTATAGTTAGAAAATATATAAATGTGATAAGGTGTTTCATGGCATTTCAGTTGCTGGGAGATCGTTTAATAAGCGCTTGATTTCTTCGTGAGGTATATCCTGAATTAATACCGCTAAGTCATTACTTTCTATTTTTTCTGCAGTAGCGGTTTGTAAAAATGCATTTGTATTGTCAATGTAATCTGAGACGTGTTCCTCAGGAAGTTTGCTTATTTCCTGCTTAGCCCATTGATCAACAGCACCCGCTTCTTCATTTAAAGGACTTCTGAAGTAGTATAGACTAAAAAAGAGAATACCTATTGTTACAGCAGCAGCTGCAAAAACTGTCCAGCGAGGGGATCGGAACAAAATTGTCGGACTATTTTTTTCTTCTTTATTAACCGCCGCAAGCAGTTTATGAGGAAGTTGTTCAAAATAACCAGTGGGTACTTGAAAGGTCGATTGCTGTTGATGAAGTAGACTCGGAGCAACTTCTCTTAATTCGTCCTGTATCGTTTCCTTTTTTTCCATGTGCTATTGCTATGACAAGTTAAGTTGGACTTGGTTTAATGATTCAAAATATACTGTTCAATTTTTTTAGCTGCATGATGGTAGCTGGCTTTTAACGCTCCCTCACTGGTTTCCAATAGTTTACTCATTTGTTCATAGGGCATTTCCTGATAATACCGAAGTATAAAAACCATCCGCTGTCTTTCTGGTAATTGCTGAATGGCAAGCTCCAGTTTCCATTCCAGTTTTTGTGCATCAAAATGTGAATCTGCTTTTACCTGTTCGGCTCTTTCCTGATCCTTTTCGCTTAGGGAAGCCAGCGACTTTCTTTTTTGTTGCTCTAAAAAACTCAGACATTCATTGGTGGCAATCCGGTAAATCCAGGTATACAACTGACTGTCCTCTCTGAATTTTTCCAAACCATTCCAAACTCTGATAAATGTATTTTGTACCACATCGTTTGCATCTTCATGCGAAACGACCATTCGGCGTATGAGCCAATAAATCCTTTCCTGGTATTTTTTAACCAGCATGGTAAAAGCGGCTTCTTTCGTAATAGGATTACGAAATTCCTGTAAGAGTTGTTGGTCAGAAGTGGAGGTCATGTACCGGTTATACCGTTAGACCTTGAAGATACGATTAGGTTTAACCTTTACGTTGCAGGGCACGCTCTGCTGCTGCTACGATATCCGGTACATCCAGGCCATATTTCTTTAGCAACTGAGCAGGAGTACCACTTTCTCCAAATGTATCCTTGGTACCTACATATTCGATGGGAACCGGGCAATGCTTGGCAGCTACTTGTGCAATTGAATCACCTAATCCACCTATGATATTGTGCTCTTCGGCTGTTACTGCACAACGTGTTTTTTGTAAGGAAGCAATAACCGCTGCTTCATCCAATGGTTTGATAGTATGAATATTGATGACCTCTACGCTGATTCCTTTTTCCTCCAGTTGTGCACCTGCCTGGATGGCATTCCATACCATATGACCACAGGCAAAAATGCTAATGTCTTTACCCGTCGAAAATTGTTGTGCTTTCCCGATTTCAAATGGACGATCCGTGGTAAAAATCGGCCAAGCCGGACGACCAAAGCGCAAGTATACGGGTCCTTTATATTCTGCAATGGCCTCTGTGGCTGCTTTGGTTTGCGCATAGTCACAAGGAACTATCACAGTCATACCAGGCAGCATTTTCATGAGTCCTATATCTTCTAAGATCTGATGGGTTGCTCCATCCTCCCCTAAAGTAAGTCCCGCGTGTGAAGCACAAATTTTTACATTCTTATCGCTGTATGCTACACTTTGTCTAATCTGATCATATACTCTACCAGTAGAAAAGTTTGCAAAAGTGGTAGTGAAGGGAATTTTTCCTCCTATAGTGAGTCCTGCTGCTACACCAATCATGTTGGCCTCAGCTATTCCGCATTGAATAAAACGCTCCGGAAACTCTTTCATAAACTGATTGAGTTTTAAAGAGCCTGCTAGGTCAGCAGTAAGTGCTACCACGTTGGGATTTTTACGGGCAGCTTCTACAATGCCATCTCCAAATCCGCTACGTGTGTCTTTATTTCCGGTTGATTGAATGTCTTTAAGCATGGTTACAAAAGTAGGATTTCAGCGTTAAGCAATCAATTGAAAACTGTATTTCCGGACTTTAATTCTTGCTCCCATTTCCAGGCTGTAGCCATGATATCTTCCAGGGTATAGTTGGTTTCCCATCCCAGTACTTCTTGCGCCCGGTTCTTATTGGCATAGATGGCAATTACATCGCCCGAACGACGGGGGCCAATTTCATAGTTGAGCGATGTTCCACTGGCTTTTTCAAAAGCCGTTATGGCTTCCAGTACTGTGTTGCCATTCCCTGTACCCAGATTAAATATTTCGCAGGATTCTTTGTTCCGCTCCTGCTCTAGGTAACGCAAGGCTAGCGTATGTGCACGAGCTAAATCACAAACATGGATATAGTCCCGAATGCAAGAACCATCCCGGGTGGGATAATCATTACCATGAACCCATAATTTATCCAGTTTTCCAATGGCTGTTTGTGTAATAGCTGGAACCAGGTTCTGTGGCTTACCCAGAGGGAGTTCTCCAATCAGCGCGGAAGGATGGGCGCCTGCTGGATTAAAATAACGAAGCAGGATATGCTCTGCTGCAGCATTTTTTGCATAGTCCTGAATGATCTGTTCGCTGATTTGTTTGGTAGATCCGTAAGGGGATTCCGCAGTTTTGATGGGTGTTTGTTCTGTTACCGGTATTTTATCTGGATTGCCATACACCGTGCAGGAGGAAGAAAATACAAAGTGGGAAACCCCATATTCGTCTACACACTTTAAAAGATTTATTAGTGAGAATAGATTATTCTCAAAATAAAGCAAGGGTTGTTCAACCGATTCACCCACGGCCTTGTAGGCTGCAAAATGAATAACGCCGCTGATATCTGTGTGCTCTTCAAATACAGCACAGGTATCCTCGTAATTACAGAGATCAATTTTATAGTGCTGTACATTTTTACCGGTAATTTTTTGTACCGCATCTAATGCAGCAGCATGAGAACGAGAATTATTATCAATACAAATTACTTCATAGCCGTTTTCCAGCAGATCAATAATGGTATGTGATCCAATATATCCACAACCACCTGTTACAACAATTTTTGCCATAGGATTAGTTACCCGGCAAAACTCTGTAATTCTGGCGCTGTTTGCAAGAAAAGATTAAAAGAAACGAAGAATCCAGTAAATAAAAGCGGCCAGTAATGCGCTGACTGGGATAGTAAGTATCCAAGCCCAAATTAAATTAATGGTAACCCCCCAGCGAACGGCGGATAGACGTTTTGTGGCGCCCACTCCCATGATTGCTCCTGTAATGGTATGTGTGGTGCTAACTGGAATTTTTAATGCTTCTGTGAGAAAGAGGGTCAGGGCTCCAGCAGTTTCTGCCGCTACGCCTTCAAAGGGAGTTACTTTAGTGATACGTGTACCCATTGTTTTTACAATTTTCCAGCCCCCACTCATGGTACCTAATCCAATAGCAGCGTAGCAGGCAATAGGAACCCAGTTAGGCATTTCTTCAAAAGAACCAATTT
>CAINBK010000165.1:0-2108 GCA_903846615.1 uncultured Bacteroidota bacterium | reverse complement strand
CCATAGAAAAACTTGTCCTCCCTTGAACCAGCCAAGGCAATGGCAAGTTCAGATAGCCCGCCCTTACTTATGATTTCATTTTCTTGTAATAAGCCTGTTCTAAAAGGAGCGCGGGTTTGATAGCTAAAGTTACCATTAGCGCCGCCGCCTACTGTATCTATCCAATAAGTATTGAAGGCAAGACTGCTACCAAATGGGTACTTGCTAGCCACTAAATTCGCATCTCCTACGCCAGCAATTTCTTCCAAAAATTTTTGTGAATAGGAGTTAGTATTATTAAGACCTCTGTAAAGAATATTACTGCCAAACCAGGCCGTTCGATTTAATGCAATTGCTATAGCCGCAGTTCTTTTTTCATTACGCTCTGATGGCGATGCAGCTACAAAACCAGTTAATCCCAGGCCCATACCCACTCGTTGCGCTGCTGTACTATTGTTTTTGTAATTGGCTTTGTTTCGTAGTTGGTTGTAAACGGGTGTAAATACAAAATCGCCGCTACGGTAAAATGCAAGGCCAGCTGGGTTGGTAAATGCTGCTGTTAAGTCTCCACCTAATGAAGTCATAGCACCGCCAATGGCCTGATGCCTTGCTGTACCGGTTGGGTCAGTCCAAGCCATACGCAGCATATCAGATGGTTCTTGTGCTATGAGCCTTGTTGCTAGAATCTGCAGCGCAATAATCCCAATTAATTTTTGCATGTAAGAGCAGATTAAAATCTTCTGACTGGAGCACTGCTTCCGCTGGAAGAAGAAGAGCTGTTTCCGTTCGAGCTGGGAGTGGATGTGTTTCCAGTGGGTGCACTGACACCAAATGCTTCACGAAGGGCTGATCCCCGGTTGGGTACATTGTAAGTTCGGAGGTTGTTGGAACTAAGCAAGGGACTTACACTGTAAGAACCAGTCTCTGCACGCGTAGTTTTAAGATTCAACGGTAATTGCTGGTAGCTCGATAAATCAAAAGTTCTTGGTTTTGTGTAAATCGGCTTGATTGAAACCGTCTGGTTGGGAAATGAAAAAAAGTAAGGCGTATTTAAATAATAAGGATTGAAATAATGATTCCAGGATACAAAAGGATTTACGGTAGGCGTGAAATAAGAATTAAAACCCAATGTCCATCTTTCGTAGGCATACCAATCATTGAGTTCGTCCCATCGATTTCGGTCACGGACTCGCATACGTAAGTAGCGATCCTCATAATCTTCCTCTACCGTGCGGTAACGCCGCATTTCCTCACGGTGCATTACCAGATACTCATTCTCGGGTCGGGCGGGGGAATAGTAGACATCGTCTGGTGTTTGGCCGGTGCGATAAAGGGTGGTGCATCCAGAAAGAATAACCACCGCACCAAGCAGGATGTGTAGTAAAGTGGTTTTCATAGTTGAAGTCATTACTTTTGTGACCAACACAAAGATCGGCAATTAGACCCTTGACTCGATTGCCACCTGTTAAAAAAAAGGTAAAGAAGAACATTTTAATTGAACTTACATGAGCAAAGCCATCACCTCCCGTGCACAGGATTACTCTCAATGGTACAATGACCTCGTACTGAAGGCTGAACTAGCTGATTATTCGGCTGTCAGAGGCTGTATGGTCATCAAACCCTATGGTTTTGCACTGTGGGAAAATATGCGCGATGCACTTGATAAAATGTTCAAGGATACCGGGCATGTGAATGCTTATTTTCCGCTTTTTGTTCCAAAAAGTTTGTTTGAGGCTGAGGAGAAGAATGCAGAAGGTTTTGCAAAAGAGTGCGCGATTGTTACACACTACCGCTTGAAGGCCGACCCAAATCACAAGGGAAAATTGATGGTGGATCCAGAGGCGAAATTGGAGGAGGAGTTAGTAGTACGCCCAACCAGTGAGGCCATTATATGGAATACGTATAAAAATTGGATTCAGTCCTATCGGGATCTTCCCATTTTGGTGAATCAGTGGGCGAATGTGGTACGTTGGGAGATGCGCACCCGTTTGTTTCTGCGTACTGCAGAATTTTTATGGCAAGAGGGGCATACAGCTCATGCTACACAGGCAGAAGCTATTGAGGAAACAGTACGTATGCTAGATGTCTATGCGGACTTTGTAGAAAACTGGATGGCTGTACCTGTGATT
>CAINBK010000164.1:0-3621 GCA_903846615.1 uncultured Bacteroidota bacterium | reverse complement strand
CTCCCTTTCGTCCGCTGGCTTTTTACACCGGTTCAGTGGGGATGCTATTAGTTTTTCCTTTTTTTATGATAGGAGGAATACGAGGAGATTGGCGATACTCGACTCGTCCCATTACCATGAGTAATGCAGGGCAGTATGTAAAAAATCCAGGTGATATACCGTTGGTGCTGAATACACCGTTTTGTATAATTCGTACTATTCGACAGCAATTTTATAAGGAGGATCAATTCTATTCCAATAGCCAAGTAGAAACAATTTATTCTCCCCTGCTCAAGCTGAATACTGCGCAATCCTTCAAGGCTGAAAATGTAGTAATATTAGTATTAGAAAGTTTTGGTCGGGAATCTATTGGGTTTTACAACCGTGAGCTAAATAACGGAGCATACAAAGGGTACACCCCATTCTTAGATTCTTTGCTTTCGAAAAGTTATGTGATCGAAAACGGGTTTGCTGCGGGAAGAAAGTCTATCGATGCCTTGCCTGCGGTACTGGCTGGTATACCTTCTGGAGAATTACCATTTGTACTTACCCCTTATGTTTCAAACCGTATACAAAGTCTCCCGCAACTATTAAAGGAAAGGGGATATCACACTTCTTTTTTTCATGGAGCTCCTAACGGTTCCATGGGTTTTAAGGCCTTGGTGAACTTATTAGGTGTTGAACATTATTATGGTAAAGACGAGTACAATAATGACAATGATTTTGATGGAACCTGGGGGATTTGGGATGAACCGTTCTTACAGTTTTTTGCCAATCAATTGGATAGTTTTCCAGAGCCTTTTCAGTCAACCTTGTTTTCGGTATCCTCTCATGAGCCGTTTGAAGTGCCCGCCAAGTATAAAAATGTTTTTCCTAAGGGAGAACATCCCATTCGAGAGGTTACCGGGTATTCCGATCATGCATTAAGAAAGTTCTTCGATCAAATTCGTAAGAAGCCTTGGTTTAAAAGAACCCTATTTGTGATAACGGCTGATCATGCGTCTATCTCTTATCATCCTACCTACCAGACTGCCTGGGGAAATATGGCCATTCCTATTTTTTTCTATCACCCTTCTGATAGTCTACAAGCTTATTTACCTGGGAATATCCAACAAACTGATATTATGCCGTCTGTGCTGGGCCATCTTGGGTACAGGGGAACTATCTTCTCTTTTGGTAAAAATGTTTTTGCTGATCGGCCATCAGATTGGGTAGTTAACTATTATGGAGGCTTTCAGTTAATTCAAAACCAGTACTTGTATCAGCGTAATGAAAATCCAATAGGGGCCCTTTATAACTTTAAAAAAGACCCGCTTTTACGCCACAATATTGCTGATCAGGAAAAGCAACGCGTCTTGGAAATGGACGGCAAACTCAAGGCTTTTGTTCAACAATATCATAATCGACTCATTCGTAATCAACTCCTGCCACCTGCCCGTTAGCGTGTATCTTTGCTTCCCTCATGGCGCGTACGAATAGCAAAAAGTTAAGTCCCAAAAATGACCTGGAATTTATTGAGGTTACGGGTGCACGTGTTCATAACCTGAAGAATCTTGACATATCCATTCCCAAGAACAAGCTAGTGGTGATTACGGGTATCAGTGGTTCAGGAAAATCCTCATTGGCTTTTGATACGATTTATGCGGAAGGTCAGCGTCGCTATTTGGAAACATTTGGCGCTTACGCCCGTCAATTTGTAGGCGATATGGAAAGGCCAGATGTAGATAGAATTACGGGGCTTTCTCCGGTGATTGCCATTGAGCAAAAAACCACCAGTAAAAACCCACGCTCTACAGTAGGAACCGTTACGGAAGTGTATGATTTTTTACGTTTGTTATTTGCGAGAATTGGTAGCGCCTATTCTTATAACACAGGCAAACCCATGGTCAAATGGAGTGAGGATGAAATTGTGCAGGCCATTTTTAAAAATTTTGAAGGGAAAAAGATCTCAGTGTTGGCACCGCTCGTTCGGGGAAGAAAAGGTCATTATCGCGAATTATTTGAGGAATATAGAAAGAAAGGATACTTAAAAGTACGAGTTGATGGTACTACCCGTGATTTGCAAGCTAAGATGCAAGTAGATCGTTATGTAATACATGATATTGAAGTAGTGATCGATCGCTTACAAGTAGAGGCATCGATGCGAGCGCGGTTAAGTCAAAGTGTGCAGCAAGGATTGCAACTAGGTAAGGGCTTATTATTTTTAGAGGTGGAGGGCCATGGAATTGTACAATATTCCAAACAATTGATGTGTGAGGATACTGGCATTAGCTACGAGGAACCTTCTCCCAATTCGTTTTCTTTTAATTCACCCTATGGAGCATGTCCTGCTTGCAAGGGATTGGGGGTTAGTCATCACGTAAATATGAAAACCGTTCTTCCTGACACCTCTCTCAGTATAAGCGAGGGTGGGATTGTGCCGCTTGGTGAAGAGCGAGATGCATGGGTATTCAGACAGGCGCAAGAGATGGCCAGAAAGCACAAGATTTCATTTAAAACGCCAATTCAGTCGCTGCCCAAAAAACAGTTGAATCTTTTATTATACGGGAATGAAGAAGGAGCGCTGGCCACTGATGATTTTTCTGATCTCCCATTTGATCCCAAAGGTCCTTTTGAAGGAGTTATCAATTTGCTACAACGATGGTTTGCGAATCCTTACAGTGAAAATATCCGGGAATGGACTGAAGATTTTATGGAGGTAAAGCCCTGCACTACTTGTGAGGGAACGCGTCTTCGAAAGGAAAGCAACTGGTTTCGGATAGATCAAAAAAATATTGCTACGCTGAGCGCCATGAATCTTGATAATCTTGCTGCTTGGTTTGATGGCATAGAGCTTCGCTTATCCAAAAAAGAAAATGCAATTGCAAAAGATATTTTAAAAGAGATTCGCGATCGGCTTGATTTTTTATTACAAGTTGGATTAGGTTATTTATCATTAAACCGTTCCAGTCGTAGTTTAAGTGGTGGTGAATCGCAACGCATTCGTCTGGCAACGCAAATTGGATCTCAATTAAGAGGCATCACCTATATATTGGATGAACCTTCCATCGGTCTTCATCAACGAGATAATCATCAGCTTATTGAAGCCTTGAAAAAAATGCGAGATCTTGGAAATACCGTCATTGTGGTGGAACACGATAAAGACATTATGATGGCGGCTGATCATCTCATTGATATTGGTCCGCGCGCCGGATTTCATGGGGGTAAAATTGTTGCAGCGGGAATACCTTCTTCTTTTTTGAAATTGAGCACCCTCACCGCAGGATATTTAAATGGAAAGTTACAGTTGCCTGTGCCTGCTACGCGTCGTGTTGGCAATGGACAGTCCTTAACGCTTGAAGGTGCCAGTGGGAATAACCTTCAAAAAGTTAATGCAACATTTCCGCTGGGAAAATTGATTGTGGTAACAGGTGTCAGCGGCTCTGGTAAATCCACCCTGATTAATGAAACCTTGTATCCCCTGTTAGCAAAACATTGTTACGATTCGCGTATGCAGCCCTTGTCTTATAAAAAACTAAGCGGATTGGAGCATATTGATAAAGTAATCGAGATCGATCAGTCTCCTATTGGGCGAACTCCTCGTAGTAATCCTGCTACCTATTGTGGGTTCTTCACTGAAATCCGAACACTTTTTTCAACATT
>CAINBK010000163.1:0-2976 GCA_903846615.1 uncultured Bacteroidota bacterium | reverse complement strand
TCAAGAATCCTTATCGAAAGGAGTTGATTTAAATCAGGGTTTTAGCACTTTTTCACAGTATTGATTTTACAGGGAGCAAGCTGTATCTAAGGCCAGATTCATCATCGGGAGCAATGCTTGTTCTCTTTCAGTTGCCGACAATCTTTCATGTGTTGGGATAATGTCTGTAACGGTCAGTAAACAGGCAGCATTTTTATTTAAATGCCTGGCATTTGCAAAAAGAGCAAATGATTCCATTTCCACGGCATTACAATCGTACTTTAAGGCAAGAGCTGGCGTGCCTTCGGTTTTGCTATAGAAAACGTCAGTAGAATGAATATTCCCAGTCTTCAAGGGGATATTTGAATTTGCTGCTACCTGATTAATACTATCAAAGACAGATCCTTGGCAAACCTGTAGTTCTTCTTCATATCCCCAGGCGTGTTTTGCAAATGTAGATTCACTAGCTGCTGCTTGGGCATTAATTAAATCATAAAAGCGAAGTTGGGTGGTGTAAGAGCCGCAGGTGCCAATTCGAATGATTGTATTTACATTAAATTCAGTGTACAACTCATAGGAATAAATGCCAATTGAAGGACAACCCATTCCACTGGCGCCTACTGTAATACGTGTGTTTTTATAAGTTCCTGTGAAATAAAGTGCATTACGGGTCTGACTCACTTTAGTTACATCCTTTAGATAAGTATCAGCTATGAACTGTGCGCGTAATGGATCTCCGGGCATCAGAACAGTGGGAGCAATTTCTCCAGCTTTTGCATTGATATGTATACTCATTTTTCCTAGTTGCAGTTCAAGATATGTATTTTTGTGACTAGAAATATTTTCACATGTCTAACTTGATTGATTCAGCCTTTGTAATTCCTAAAACCCCAACAGGAAACTCACTACGATGTAAAGGGTGGGTACAAGAGGCTGCTCTCAGAATGTTGCTGAATAATCTAGATCCTGAAGTTGCTGAATGTCCCGATCAATTAATTGTCTACGGGGGGAGAGGGAAAGCAGCGCGTAATCCAAAGGCTTTGCAGGACATTATTCGAGCGCTGGAGGTTTTAGAAAACGATGAATCTCTTTTGATACAAAGTGGTAAGCCCGTGGCTATACTTAAGACGCATGTCGATGCACCACGTGTTTTGCTTAGCAACTCACAGCTGGTTCCCAATTGGGCCAATTGGCAACATTTTGAGGAGCTGGAGAAAAAGGGACTAATGATGTATGGTCAGATGACTGCTGGAAGTTGGATTTATATCGGCTCCCAGGGTATTGTGCAGGGAACTTATGAGACCTATGCTGCTGCTGCAGAAAAGCATTTTGGAGGGTCGTTAAAAGGTACACTTAATGTGACGGCTGGATTAGGAGGAATGGGTGGAGCACAACCATTGGCCATTACCATGAATGAAGGCGTCGCTTTAATAGCAGAAGTGGAGGAATGGCGTATCGACAAGCGGATTCAAACCCGTTACCTGGATGAAAAATTTACCGATATCGATCAAGCAATTGATCAGGCATTAGAGTACAAGAAAAAAGGGAAAGCGAAAAGTATTGGAGTGCTTTGTAACGCCGTTGAATTGTTAGAGCGATTGATAGAAAGAAATGTTATCCCAGACACCTTAACTGATCAGACTAGTGCGCATGATCCTCTCATTGGGTACTGGCCTGAGAATTTAACCCCTGAGCAAGCTAAGATTCTTCGGGATACCAATCCGGATCAATACACAACTCTTTCTTATCAAACTATGTATCATCATGTAACTCTGATGGTGCAATTACAAAAAAAAGGTGCTATCACTTTTGATTATGGAAATAATATTCGGGCCAGGGCTAAAGAATATCAACAACAATTTGATCAAACTTCAACGATAGATTGTTTTGCTTTTCCCGGATTTGTACCAGCTTACATTCGCCCTTTATTTTGTGAGGGGAAAGGCCCATTCCGCTGGGCAGCATTAAGTGGAGATCCGTCCGATATTGCTGTAACAGATGAAATTATTCTTTCTCTTTTTCCCAACAACAAAGGGTTAAATCGCTGGATGCGTATGGCAAAAGAGAAGATTGCTTTTCAAGGCCTACCTGCCCGCATCTGTTGGTTAGGTCAGGGCGAACGGGAATTGGCTGGTCAGGCTTTTAATGAATTGGTTCGAACAGGAAAGGTTAAAGCTCCTATTGTTATAGGCAGAGATCATCTTGATACTGGAAGTGTAGCCAGTCCAAATAGGGAAACAGAAGCAATGTTGGATGGTAGTGATGCAGTCGCAGACTGGCCAATTTTAAATGCTTTGGTAAATACAGCTGGTGGCGCTAGTTGGGTTAGCTTACACCATGGAGGAGGAGTGGGTATGGGATTCAGTATACATTCAGGAATGGTTATAGTAGCAGATGGTACACCCGCAGCTTCCGAGCGTTTAGCCAGGGTTTTACGTAATGACCCCGGAATGGGGGTAATTAGGCATGCTGATGCCGGTTACGAAACTGCTAAGCAAATGGCTAAAGAAAAAGATTTGGACATCCAGTCAAGACTTTAATCGATCGCTGCTTTTGCATAGGGTAATCGATCAATTTTTTCTACTTTGTAATATCCGTCCAGCCCCAGCGAGGTTAGGCTGTTTGCTTGGTCAATATTGATAAATCCATCTTTATCAATCAGCAAACTATCTAGAAAAACAGCGGTTATTGCGCCAATCACAAGAAATGTTCTGTTCTGTCTTATCGGAACAATTTCCTCGAGTTCTAATGCATAGCGAATCCTACTTTCTTTCACAAACGGACTTTTAACACCAATTTGCCAGTCTGGAGTTAGACCGGTTTTTTCAAACTCATTGCAACCCTTTGGATACTTTGCACTGGTCTGGTGTGCTTGTTGGTATATTTCAGGGTGAATATGGTTGATTGTGTATGATTTTGTTTCTCTAATATTTTCAAGCGTATGCGGGGCTGCTTCAACTGGCCGGTTTACAAAGCCAATTAAGGCAGGGTCAGCGC
>CAINBK010000162.1:0-5340 GCA_903846615.1 uncultured Bacteroidota bacterium | reverse complement strand
TTACAACTGAATAACCCTACTTTTGTGACACCTTAATTTTTAAGTATGAAACTACTCGAGAATAAAGTGGCTATCATTACAGGAGCCGCACGCGGAATTGGCGAAGGCATCGCTTTACTGTTTGCCGAACACGGGGCTAACATTGCTTTTACCTATGTTAGTGAAGGAAGTGCAGAAAAAGCAAAGCAACTGGAAAGCCGGTTGCAGGGAATGGGCGTTAAAGCAAAAGCATGGAAAAGTAATGCAGGTGATGCGGCACAATGCGAACAATTTGTGAGTGAGGTGTTGCAAGAGTTTGGCACCATCGATATTTGTGTGAACAACGCAGGGATCTCAAAAGATAATTTATTGATGCGTCTTACGCCTGAGCAATGGAATGAAGTAATTCAGGTAAACTTGAACAGTGTTTTCTATATGACCAAGCAAGTAATCAGACCGATGATGAAAGCACGCAGTGGTTCTATTATCAATATGAGTTCTGTAATTGGGGAGATGGGAAATGCAGGGCAGAGTAGCTATGCCGCAAGTAAAGCAGGGATTATTGGGTTTACTAAATCCGTAGCTAAGGAGTTAGGCAGTCGTAATATTCGTTGTAATGCCATTGCTCCCGGATTTGTCGAGACAGATATGACTAGTTATTTGAAGGAAGGTGAGGCTGGCGAAAAATATAAAGCAGGTATCCCGCTGGGTCGATTCGCAACTGCACGCGATATTGCTAATGTAACCTTGTTCTTAGCAAGTGATCTTTCCTCTTATGTAACAGGGCAAACCCTAAGCGCCTGTGGAGGCTTGAATATTTAGTTTTGAATTTTAGTTCCTCGTCTTATTAAATAATCATGCCAAAGAATCATGGCTGCAATCGTGCGGTAAGGACGCCAAGGTTCTGCTATAGCTAACATTTTTTCCTTGGAAACATCGGGGCTTAATTTTTTTGTGTGTTTCAAGCTGTTGACCAGGGCAATATCTCCCAATGGAAATAAATCGGTGCGTCTGAGTGCATGCATGAGGTATACATCAATGGTCCAGTTACCAATCCCTTTTAATTGTATCAGCTGTTCCCGCACAATTTCGTCGGGAAGCTCTTCCATTTTTTTTAATCGAATTTTTTTGGACTGCACGGCTTCAGCCAGTCCACGTGCATAGGTAATTTTTTGTCTCGTGAAATAACAGTCTCTTAGTTCCTGGTCTGTTAGTGCCAAAATTTTTGCAGGGGTTACTAATCCAATCTTATTCTTGAGTCGATTGAAAGCTGCGTAGGCTGCTGCCAGCGAAACCTGTTGCTCTAAAATGGTCAGCACTAGTGTTTGAAATGTATTAGGGCGAATCCATGGTGTTGGGCAACCATGTGCACGAATGATTTGACGAAGGTGCTTATCTCTTTTTGCAAGAATTTCGCAATACCCCTGAAAATTATTAGTATCAAATTGAAGCAGCTCGCTCATCGCTTTTTGAATGATTCAATTGCTTTTCGACTAGCCTCACTCAATATTAATTTTCCGCTGATGGCGGCACGTTCAATTAAAAGTTGATCCCAATGATCTGTGCCACTCCAGAAAACTGTTTTTAGGGCACGCAAGGCTTCTTGGCTGCTATTTAATAACTGGGTTACCAAGCGATTGATGCCTTCGTCTAATCCAATAGTATCCGCGTATAATTCTGCAAATAGTCCTCGCTCATGAGCCCAGTTGGCACTACGCCATCCGGTTGCATCCAATGCTAATTGTGAAAAAGCGGAAAGCCCAATTTTTCTTTCTACCGCCGGTCCTACTACAAAGGGTCCAATGCCAACGGCTAGTTCGCTCAATTTCACAGCCGCCTCTTCGGTGGCTAGGGCATAGTCTACTGCTGCGGCCAGTCCTACACCACCTCCCACACATTTTCCGTGAATGCGGCCTACAATAATTTTACCACAAGTGCGCATCGCATTGATTACCTCCGCAAATCCACTGAAAAATTGCAATCCTTCCTGTTCGTTTTTCAATTGTGATAATTCATCAAAAGAGGCGCCCGCACAAAATGCTTTTTGTCCCTGACTGCGTAAAAGAATTAACCGACAGTCAGTATTTTTTCCTGCGTCCCGAATGGCTGCTGCTAATTCTTGTAATAGTGCACCGGGCAAAGAATTGCTTTGAGGATGAAAAAACTCAATACTACACAGTCCATGCTGCACACTCGATTTAACATAAGCCTTTTCCATAAAACTGTTTATGCGTTTTGGTCTTTTTTAGCCACCATGGTCAGAATAGTAGCAATACCTGTGATCTCGTTGGTTTCATCCAAAATTTCTACTAACCATTTTACAATTCCTTTATCAATTTCATCTCCTCGCTTCGCATCGGCTGGATCTTCCACTACACGTTTGTCTTGTAATAATTTTTCTTTACAGGTAAAACGAATTTTAATTTCGCTCCCTGGATAAACGGGTTTGGTAAATCGTAGTTCGTCGATTCCATAATTCAGCAGCACGGGGTTTTTTTCGTAGCTGTCTACAAATAATCCGGCAGCCAAACTCATGATCAGATAGCCATGTGCTACTTGTTTTTCAAACATGGTTCCTGAAAAATCAGTTTCACGGATGTGCGCATAGAAATGATCGCCACTTAAATCTGCGAAGCGATCAATGTCTTCTGCTGTGATGGTTCTAGGATCTGTGAGAAGCTGATCACCGATTTGTAATTCCTCAAAGTATTTTTTAAACGGATGCTTGCCTGGGTCTTTTCCTTGAGCGTACGGCTGATATACATTGGTGATGGCTGTTATCATCGTAGGAGAGCCTTGTATGGCCGTGCGTTGTAAATAATGTTTTACACCACGTATACCTCCCATTTCTTCTCCGCCTCCCGCTCTTCCAGGGCCTCCGTGTACCAACAAAGGCAGGGGAGAACCATGACCTGTGCTTTCCTTGGCGCAATCTCTATTTAAAATAAGGATGCGTCCATGATGTGAGGCAGTACCTAATACGTATTTCTTTGCCTCTCTTTCCTGATTAGTTACAATGGTGGTCACTAAACTTCCCTTACCCATTTTGCTAAGTGTAATGGCCTCTTCAATTCCTTTATAGGGCATCAGGGTGCTGACAGGACCGAAGGCTTCAATTTCATGTACATCTGTTTGCGAAAATGGTTTTGTATTTAATAAGAGTAGCGGAGATATAAAGGCACCCTTTTTCCAATCTGCATCTACTACTTCTACGCTATCGAGTGATCCATAGATTAATTGGGAACTGGCCAATAATTTTTTTACCTGTCCTAATACCTCTTCACGCTGCGTTTGTCCCGCTAAGCTTCCCATTCGCACTTTTTCATGGAGTGGAGAGCCTATGATAGTTTGTGCCAGTGCTTTTCGTAGTGCATCTGCCATGGCCTCTAGGTATTGCTCAGGAACAAAAATTCGTCGTACGCCTGTACAACGCTGACCGGCTTTTAGCGTCATCTCTTTTCGTACTTCTTTTACAAACAAGTCCCACTCTGGATCTCCGGGTTGTACAGATTCACCCAAGACTATGCAGTTGAGACTATCGGCCTCCATAGTGAATGGAACATTATTTGCTAAGATCGCAGGCGTTTTCTTAAGCAGGGCACCGGTGTGTGCACTTCCAGTGAAGGTTACAATATCTTGGCTATCTGTCCAATCAAGTAAGTTGCCTGCACTGCCACAGATTAACTGCAGCGAGCCAACAGGAAAGAGCTTACTGGCTATAATCTCTTTGAATACAGCCTCGGTTAAATAAGAGGTGACCGTAGCTGGCTTTACAATAGCGGGTACTCCTGCCAGCAAGTTGACTGCAATTTTTTCAAGCATTCCCCATACGGGAAAATTGAATGCATTAATGTGAATGGCAACTCCTTCTTTGGGGACTAACAAGTGAGTGCCCATAAAAGTATTCTGCTTGCCAAGATTGTGTGATTCCCCATCAATACAAAAAGTTTCATTGGGAAATCGTCGGCGAAGCGAGGCGTTAGCAAATAAATTTCCAATTCCTCCTTCGATATCCACCCAGCTATCTGCTTTTGTAGCACCTGTTTTATAACTCAATGCATAAAAGGCTGGTAACTGTTTTTGTAAATGAAGTGCCAATGCTTTTAGACGAAGGCCCCGTTCATGAAAAGTAAGGGAGCGCAACGCCGGATTACCCGTATTGCGGGCAAATTCAATCATCGATTTGAAATCGATGCCTTTTGTACTGGCTGAAGCAATCGGATCGCCGGTTACTGCATCGGTCAATATCTGTCCGGTTTCAGCACCACGAACCCATTCTCCCCGGATATAATGTTCAAGTTGTTTCATAGGGAAAGCTTGCGTGGCGAAGTTACCGTTTCTGTTCCTGAAATCGCTCTTACCTTTGCAGCCTCAATACTATTTTATGAAATCAACTTTGATTGTTTTACTGGCTTTATCTATTTCATTATTGAGTTGTCAGTCTGCTACCGAAAATCAACATGAGGGTCATAGTGGCCATGGGAAAGGCAATGAGCCTAAAACACCAGCCGATAGTTTATATGTACAGGTAATGGAAATTCACGACCAAGTCATGCCAAAAATGGGTAAGATCCGTGGGGCGCAGAAGCAGGCACAACAATTCCTGGATTCGCTCAGTGGATTGCCAGCCAGACAATCAGTTGCCACTGCTACTTACAAACAGCGCTTAGAAACATTGGTCAGCGACCTTAACTATGCTGATTTTGCCATGGATAAGTGGATGGTGGAATTTAATTTAGACTCTGCCAAGGATAATCAGGCGCTACGTATTGCTTATCTCCGCTCCGAACTGGATAAGGTTTCCAATGTGAAAAAAGCCATTTTGGGGAGCCTATCTAAGGCTGATAGCCTCCTGAAAAAGTAAAGAAATCGATTTTCTTATATTGCAGTAATGGCGAGCCGGCTTCGACTATTCACTAAGCGTTTTTTTATTTATCTCAACTGGCTGGTAGTATTATTATTTCTACTGTCTTGTTTGACTCCTCTTTTGCATCCACAACAATGGTGGTGGGTGTCTATGATGGGCCTTAGCTTCCCTGTTTTGTTACTATTGGTAATTGGGTTCTTTTTTGGCTGGCTATTGCTTTTGAAGTTTAAGCTCCTGTTTATTTCGTTGCTGGCATTGATATTGGGATATAAGAGCATTGCTGTTTTTATAGGATTTAACGCACCTGTTTCTTTTACTACTCAAAAGCAAACTGGGGCCATCCGAGTGGTCAGTTGGAATGTGGCACGCTTTATAGAGTTAGCACGTAATAATAACGCTGGGAGCAACACCCGGAAAAAAATGCTGGCTTTGCTCAAGGAGCAAAAGGCAGATATACTTTGTTTACAGGA
This sequence comes from uncultured Bacteroidota bacterium, assembly GCA_903846615.1. Taxonomy (GTDB): domain Bacteria; phylum Bacteroidota; class Bacteroidia; order Chitinophagales; family Chitinophagaceae; genus JJ008. The sequence goes on along the minus strand of CAINBK010000162.1, from coordinate 24 downwards.
ATTTCATACTTCTGAGAATCCCGG
>CAINBK010000161.1:0-5756 GCA_903846615.1 uncultured Bacteroidota bacterium | reverse complement strand
TTTGGAGCGGTAATGGTGTCGTAAGTGAAAACCGTGTAATTACCTCCAATTTCAAAATTCTGAGCAAAGGACAGTTGCGGTTGAGTGGTAGTAGAAAGGGTATCTCTTACCATCATATTGCGAAGTCCGCTGGTTACTCCATAACCATATCCTGTAGCAGGAAATACGTTTCCGGTTGTCAGGGCAGAACCATTGACAGGTTTTCCGTCAACATATACATAATTACGGCTGGCACCTACGGTACCAATAAATGCTTGAATTGTCGACCCGCTACCCGTATAGTAGTCTGCTGCTAGCTTTTTATCAAAGGACTTTTGACAAGAGCTAAGTAACACTACGCCAGATAAAGCAGTAATAATTAGTTTAGAAAAGATATTTAGTTGCATAAGTTGCAGTTTAGCAGTTTTATTAAGGTTTGGAGAACCAGCATTCTTTAGTGATATAGTCAGGTGCGAAAGCTCCCAAACGGTTTAGCTCATCAACATTGTACAGGTACTCGGAATTATAACGAGGTCTTACACGATAAATCCATTTATTCAAATTGTTGGTATAAAGATCGATACCTGTTGGAGGAGCAAACTCACGATACACCTGCTGACCAGTAATTGGATCAAGATCTGTATAGTGGAAGCGGCGCATATCTACCCATACTTCAGTAACTCCCCAACCATACATTGAAATATATTTCTGCATCATGACGTGGGAGAGCGTTAAGTCTGCAGCTGCAGGTACCACCAAGGGATTATTAAGATAAGCATCACGTTGCGCATCAGTCATCCTGCGAGCAGTTGGAACGCTAACTTCGTAATTGGTACGTAATTCCTGGAAGTTTAATTCAATTCCCTTTTTGTAAGCAGCAACAGCGCCAGTCTTATCACCCTTACGTAGCATGGCCTCTGCCTTTAAAAATTGTATTTCAGCTGCCGTAATGATGGGGAATATAGGCGCATTTTTGAAAATATAACGAGCACCATTATCACTTCCTGGAGCAGCCGTAATTGAAAAGACATCACCCCAGAAATTGTCAGGTCTGTCATTGACACTGGTCAACAGATCTGATCCCTTATTGGGTCTAATTCCTTTATAGGTTCCATTTGGATTTTCTCTGATAATGTATGGAGCACGAGGGTCAATATTTCCGGTTGGGAATTGACCATTCAAGCCTGACATTAAATCTGCAACAAACTTAGATTGACGAAGTGTTCCAATGTTACCACGGAATGGAGACCAGTAGCTATAAGTACCTGTTCCGCCAGCGTTAGACCATGTAATGTTAGTGTTTTCACTATTGTTTTGCATGGCCAGGTTAGCGTAAAAAATTACTGAATCAGGCTGATAGATAGATTTATTGGTAACTCGGTTAAATGTTCTAGCCAATACACCATATGTAAATCTTTTCCAACGGTTGATATCGCCTCCATTTCCGTAACGATCACTGATGGCAAGATTGGCAGGATTTACACCATCTCCTGTTTTTGAAAGATTGGCTAACGCGTCATGACAAAGTCTTTTTACCTCCTCATATACATCAGGCTGAGGATCGTATTTAAAGACTAATTGTTCAGGACGAAAAGCCTCACGAAGAATAACATCATCATGGGTATCCGTTAGGGTCATCCAGCCCCAGGCACGAACGGCCTGAGCAACACCTACATAATCCCATTTTTTTTCTTCAGTTCCCCATTCGATAATACGGCTAATATTTGCACCCATGCCATAATAATGCATGGCCCAGATGCTACCCAAGACGTCACTACGGTTGATAAAATTGTCTCCCATTTGGTCGTACTGGTTTCCAGTACCATTGGTTGCCCAAAATTGTACATAACGACCAAAATATAGTCCGTCATTTTGCGGGCCATACAAGGTACCATTTGCGGAGTGTTGAATAGCCATGTTAGAAATTACTCCAGGGAGCAACTCTTCAACAGGTTGTTTTGTTAGTGCATTGGGATTAGCGAAAGCATCATCAATTTTTTTTGTACATCCCGTTGCGAGTAGGATGGCTGCAAGAGCAGGCATCATCAACGATTTAAAGAAGGTATGTTTCATAAATACGTTTTTCAATTATTAAAAGGATGCTCTGATACCAACATTCAATTGCATTGGAGCGGCCAAGGTACCGTAATCGAAACCAAAGGCACCCACACCTCTGCCACCAGCTGTATTACCATTAACAGACGGATCGGCTCCACTATAGTTAGTAAAGAGGATCAAATCATTACCTGTTACAAATGCGCTAAGATTTTTTACGCCACGAATTACATTCTTTTTGAAAGTATAGCTCACGGTGATATCTCTTAAGCGGAAGAAATTGACGTCTCTTTCAATAAACTCCTCATCAGGAAGGGTATAGTAAGCATCGTTAAGGGCAGGTATGATGCTGATGGTATTAGTAGTTGGTGTAGCTGAGTTCTCTAATCCATCTCTTAATACACCAGTAACTACACGGGGTACATAGCGGTCCGCAGTGTATTTACTGAGACCGTTAACAGTCATGAAACGATTGGTTCCATTGAATATATCGCCACCCATTTTCAAGTCCCAAAGCATACTGATGCGCCAGTTGCCCATTCTGAAATTGTTAGTCCAACCGGTGGTGAAGTCAGCATTTCTGTCTCCAATCACGCGGTAGGTTGCGTCTGTGATAGGCAATCCGTTGGCAGGATTAATCAACACTTGACCGGCATTATTACGTAAATACTTTGATCCAGTAATGGATGTAGTAGGGCCTCCCAGGGTGATACCACCACGTGCAGTATACAACCAGGTGTCCGCGATATAGTATTCAGAAACACTCTTTGGTAGTTCAACCACCTTATTGCGCATACGGTTGAAATTGAAGCGCATATCCCAGCTAAATTTGGCGCCTTTTTTCACGTTATAATCAAGTACAACTTCAATTCCTTTGTTACGAGTAGAACCTGCGTTTTGCGTGTTCAATACAAAGCCTGTACCATAACTCAAACGGAAGTTCTCGATGATCTGACCTTTGTTCAAGGTGTTATAATAAGTAAAGTCAACACTTAAACGGCTATTGAATAAACGGAATTCAGTTCCTAATTCATAGGTATTCTGTTTTTCAGGTTCCAATTCCGCATTGTTATTGAAGAAACCGTATGAGTATCCGCCACCACTAGCCTGATTGTCCACAAACACAGACTGTGTAGAGTAGGGGCTGTTTAAGCGAGCAGTGCTGGCGCGTGAAGCACGCAATTTCCAGTAACTAACCAAACCATTCTTTTTCAATTCAGGTAACATGTCACTTACGATCAAGCTCACACTCATACCCGGATAATTGTAATTTCTGTTTTGTACAGGAAGGGTAGAGGCTTGTTCAAAACGGTGTGTATAGTTAACAAAAAAGTAGTTTTTGTAGCTATAGGCAACCTCTCCAAAGAAAGCCAACTGACGAAGTGATACATAATTCCACTCGCCAAATTTATTTCTGTTCAAACGGAGACGGGTATTTTGGCGTGTAACGTTAGAATCCATATAGTTACCCATGAGTTGAGCAAGGTCTCTGTCTGTTACAAAATTTCCATTCTTATACATCTTTCCGTTTCCGCCAGCTGTGTTGCTCAATCCTCCTACAGAGTCAACAATATTCAATCCATAAACGGCAAACATTTTTGTGGTATAGTCCTGCCACATGGTACCACCCATAACGCGGATAGAAGAACCTTTTCCTAAATCTTTTTTAGCAGTTGCGGTAACTGTATGGTTGTAACCTGTGTATTGTCTCCAGTAATTATCCAAAGAACCTCCTTGTGCTGCACTGAGGTAAAAGGATTGTGGATGAAGGAACATAAATCCATCCTGGCTATATTGGTCATATCCGAAACGGCCCGCAATGGTCAGCCATTTGTAAGGATTAATGTTAATTCCGAGTGTGTATGTTTTACGTTCTACCTCATCCTTTCCAAAATTGTTTTCAACGTTCCAAAGTGGGTTGTCATATTCACCGTTAGTGGAAGAGTTGTCAAACAAGTCTAGCTTATCGCCAGTTTGATCATTTTCAAACGATCTAATATCGTTGGTGCGAGGCCATACTAATAAACTCAATAGGAAACCTCCTGCACTTCTCAGTACTTTATTGTTAGTAGAACGAACATAGGCGAAGGAAGGAGATATATCAACTTTTCCTTTTAGGAACTTAGTTGTGTTAGATATGCGGAAGTTGTATCGTAAGAAATCATTATTAGGAACAACTCCTTGTTGATTAAAGTAACTACCAGAAACACGGAATTTACTTTCCTTCACACCAAAATCTGCACCGATATTGTGCGTTTGCGCAGTACCTGTACGGAAGAAATTTCCTACGTTGTCAAAAAGCTGGGTGCCTGGAGCATAAGCAGGGCCAAATCGACGAAAGCTTGTTCCGGCTAAACCGTTAGTACCAGGTCCGTAGGTATCGAGAGTTTCAGGAAAACGAGTTACTTCTTGAACGCGGAAGCTATTGTCGTACTGAAAAGCAAACTTGTTCGTCTTTGCTTTTTTAGTAGTGATAATAATCGCACCAGAACTCGCTTGGCTTCCGTAAAGTGCAGTGGCTTCAGGACCTTTCAGAACGGTAATGCTTTCAATATCGTTAGGGTTGATATCGGCAATACGATTTTGATAGTCGTTAAAGCGGTTAGGGCGGTCAGAGGCAAGTCCAATTGTTGCACCACCAGAAGAAGTTTCATTCATGGTTGAGTTATCCATCACTACACCATCAACAACGTAAAGCGGTTGATTACTCAAGGATAAAGAGTTGAAACCACGCAAAACTACAGAGGAGGAGGCCCCGGCAATACCTGATGTTGGATCAAGCGTTAAACCAGCAACACGACCTTGCAATCCATTGATGAAGTTTTCGCGTTGTGTTTCTTGGATTTCATCCCCTTTTAATGTTTGCGTAGAATAGCCCATGGAACGAGGATTTCTCTTGATGTCCATAGCGGTTACAACCACTTCTCCAAGGGTATTATCTGCGGTTTTTAAGTTCAATCCGATTGTTTCGCTGGATCCAACTTTTATATCAGTTGTTTCGTAGCCAACACTGGAAATTTGAAGCACTTCCCCAGTGTTCACACGAATGGAGAATTTACCGTTAGCATCTGTTTGTGCAAGGCGTCGAGTTCCTTTTACTCGAATCGTTACACCAGGCAGAGGAGATTTAGAATCTTCTGCCAAAATTGTACCAGTTAGCGTTCTTTCTTGAGCCTCCACGGTTTGTGGAGTAACAACAGTAAGAAGAGTTAACGCCAAAAGGACATAGAGAATTTTTCTCATGGCTGTAAGTTTGGTTATATAAAACGCAATTTATGGAAATTTTAGCTCCGTTTTAATACTTGATAAGCTTAGATGGCCTCCACTTATGAACATGTCATGTTAATAAAAATAAGTGTAATCCCTTATTTTTATTCTATTGACGAACTATTGCAATAAATCTAACCGAGATTTTGGACGTCTGAGGTCATTCCATTTGAATAATGGAAGCTTCATTTCTGCAGGATTTTTTTGCTGAATTGGCCATACAGTTCCGCTCACTGCTCCCCGAAGAACTATGCGTTCAAGTGCTTGTATTGAGAAATATATATCAATCAAATCACTTTTTGACTCGTTGATGCCTGTATAGGTACTGTCCTCATCTTGCAAAAAATAGATGGTTTCCGCATTACCAAAGGCACGAAGAGAGTCCAAATTTCCATCAGTGAACCTTCCTTCCATCCTGATGGAACCAACTTGATTATAAATGCCCGTATCGACCT
>CAINBK010000160.1:0-1671 GCA_903846615.1 uncultured Bacteroidota bacterium | reverse complement strand
TGTTCCCTTGTAAGGGGCTGCAGCTGTTTTAATGTCCCAAGCAGCATTTGCACTTGAAAGATTACCAACAGTCAACGACAAAGCTAAAAGCGTTGCAGTTGTTGCTGCATATACTTTATTTACTTTTTTCATCGTACCTCTCTCGTGCTCCGTGTATCAGAGCCACATCAGAGAGTAACTCCCGTCACATCAATTTACTAGGGGGTTAGGGGTGATTTTTAGACTGGGGATAAATAAGTCTTTAAAGGGCCTGAGCCGATTTATAACAAAAATGTAATTTCATACTTTGACTCTATTCCTAATGACGAATCCACCTTAGAATACAAATGGCAGGGAAATTACTTACTTGCTCTAACTTAAGGGTGGTTGGGTATGTTGGCACTAGTTTTAGAGCGCAAAAATGAATTAAATCTTCGCGACTTTCCCATCGATGAAAAATTAGGCCCAAATGATGTTCGAATTCGAATGCGAACAGTGGGAATTTGTGGCAGCGATGTTCACTACTACACCCATGGTTACATTGGTAAGTTTGTTGTAAAAGCACCCATGATTCTTGGTCATGAAGGTGCTGGAGAAATAATTGAAATTGGTTCTGAAGTAAAATCCTTAAAAATTGGTGATTTAGTTTGCATGGAACCGGGTGTCCCAAATCCACATAGCCCAGAGTTAATGATTGGAAGATACAACTTAGATCCTGAAATTAGTTTTTGGGCTACACCACCGTTTCACGGTTGTTTACGTCCTGAAGTAATTCATCCCGAACAATTCACATTTAAATTGCCCGAAGGTGTCTCACTTGCAGAGGGCGCTATGGTCGAACCAGTTGCAGTAGGGATGATGGCTGCGACTCGGGCTGGAATTAAACCTGGAGACATCGCTCTAGTATTCGGAGCGGGACCAATTGGTCTGGTAACAGCTATGTCTGCTCTAGCAGGAGGATGCAGTAAGGTAATAATTACAGATGTACAGCAACCTAAATTAGAAATTGCAGGAACAATTCCGGGTGTATTCCCTGTTAATACAGTTAATGAAGACTTAACATCAGTAATTGCAAAAGCTACTCGAGGTCGAGGAGTAGATATAGTTTTTGAGTGCTCTGGAAATGAAAAAGTTGCAGCCGCTGTGGTTACACATTTAAGACCAGGTGGAACCGTAGTTCATATTGGAATTCCACTTGAAAATGTGTCGTGGGATCTAGCAGCTGCGATCGTAAAAGAAGCGCGGATTGAAAGTGTATTTAGGTACGCACATGTTTATCCAAAAGCTCTCGACTTAATGAGCAGTGGTAAATTAAATGTAAAACCATTGATAACTCATCATTTTGGGTTTAGCGAAAGTATTGCAGCGTTTGATTTTGCAAAAAATATGCCTCCGAACGGTATCAAAATACATATTGACATGGACAAATAATAAAAAAATACCATGGCTGAAAATTGGAAGCACAAGTCACATTTAGATCAATATAGGCTTGACGGAAAAATTGCCATAGTAACTGGTGGTGGACAAGGAATTGGAGAATCTTGTGCACACGCATTAGTTGAAGCAGGGGCTAATGTAATTATTGTTGGGAGAAATGAAGATAATTTAAATGCGGTATCTACAGAGTTAAATAAAAAAGGACGGTCCAGTTATTTTGTTGCAGATTTGCGGATATAAAGAGTAACTAGAATC
>CAINBK010000159.1:0-2607 GCA_903846615.1 uncultured Bacteroidota bacterium | reverse complement strand
GACGAAAACGACTTTAACAACCAACGCACACTTCAAATGCGCGTGATGGATATTCGAAAAAACATCCCCGTATAAAAAAGACTCAGCTGCCTGAGCAACCGAGTCTTTTGATTTACTTGCATAGGTCTTTATTGAATCACTACTTGCTGAACTACCTTATGATAATCAAAGAGTTAGAAAAGTAGTCGGACTGCAGCCATCTCTATTTGATAACACTTGTACAATAGGCAGATTTCCCCTATCTTTGCCGCCCCCAAATCTGGATTCGCAGATTCTTTCCTGCCTCGGTAGGATTGTCCAATGGGATAAACCGAATTGTTAACCTTTTCCAGATCTATACTGGAAACAAAAATTGGTACATGAACAACTATGAACTGATGGTGATTTTCACCCCTGTTCTGAGCGGCGACGAGTTCAAATCCCAGCAAAAAAAGATTGCTAAGATGGTCACCGACGCTGGTGGCGCCGTTGTTGCGGAGAACGCTTGGGGACTGAAATCCCTAGCCTACCCCATTCAAAAAAAGACTACTGGTCTTTATTGGGTCCTTGATTACAGTGCAGCTCCTGACTTCAATGAAAAATTGAAAATTCAGTTGTTGCGTGACGAGACAGTGCTTCGTCATTTGTGCACGAAACTCGACAAATACGCCGTCGAGTACAATGCCCGTAAGAGAAGTGGCGTAAAATCCAATCAACAAAAAGCAATGGAGGCCTAATCTCATGGCAAAGAACGAAATCAAATACCTGACGGCCATCAAAACCGACAAGCGTGTCAAGAAGTTTTGCCGTTTCAAGAAGTATGGCATCCGCTATGTAGACTATAAGGATGTGGAGTTTCTCAAAAAATTCCTCAACGAGCAGGGTAAATTATTGCCCCGCCGTCTCTCAGGAAACAGCCTGAAATTTCAGCGTAAAGTTTCCGATGCCGTTAAGAAGGCCCGTCAAATGGCACTTCTACCGTATGTAACTGATCTTTTAAAATAACCTCACCCTAACTCCTCTTTAGTGAGGAAGACAGTGCAATAGCACTGGGCAGGTGAACAAAAGAAAAAAAATGGAAGTCATTTTAATCAAGGATGTAGATAATCTGGGTGCCTCTAATGAGGTGGTGAAAGTTAAAAACGGCTATGCCCGTAACTTTTTGATCCCCCAGAAAATGGCCGTAGAAAACAGCCCTAGCAATCAAAAGCAATTGGAAGAGCGTTTGAAGCAATTCCAAAAGAAGGAGGCGCTAATGCTTGCTCAGATCAACAGTGTAATCGCTAAACTTAATGAAGGGCCTATCCGTTTGGGCGCCAAGTCTGGTACCAGCGGTAAGATCTTCGGAAGCGTTACCAGTCTTCAAATCAGCCGTGCCATTCGTGAGCAAAAAGGATACGAGATTGACCGTAAAAAAATCTCTATTGCTGAAGAAGTAAAGGAGCTGGGAAGCTACAAAGCTGTGATCGACTTCGGTAATGGTAAGTCAGCCGAGGTCAGCTTTGAGGTGATCGCCGAATAAAGAATTTTTCCAAAACCAACTGCAAAGTCCTCTTCGGAGGACTTTTTTTATTCCCCTAACTTAATGCAAATCAATAACTTGTAAGAAGTTAACTGGATTAACCACACAAAGTGGTGGGGGGGAACCAAAAAAAACGTTACTTTGCCCTGTTATTGGTGCTCTTTCAGTTTCACAAGTCCGGAACGATACGAATACGTAGAATGTTCTTTAGGTACTGTTTACTGTTGACACTCTTTATTTCTTAAAACCTAACAAGATGAACATTTACGTAGGAAATCTGAGCTGGAACCTAAAAGACCAGGATCTGCTCAATCTTTTTTCAGCCCATGGTGAAGTAACCACAGCAAAAATTATCAACGACAAATTCACTGGACGCAGCAAAGGCTTCGGTTTCGTGGAAATGCCAAATGATGATCAAGCACAAGCTGCTATCGCTGCTCTTAACGGAACAGCGGTGGATGGCCGTAACGTGGTTGTGAACGAAAGCCGTCCTAAGCCTGAAGGCAGTGGTGGCGGTGGTGGCTTCAAGAAGCGCAGCTTCGGCGGCGGCGGTGGCGGTGGCTATCGCGGTAACCGTGGCGGTGGCGATTACAATCGCGACAGCTTCAACAACGGAGACTTCTAAATCATTGACGGTTGATCCGTCGATTCAATTTACTCCTATAGTCCGGTCTTAATGACCGGACTTTTTTTTGTTACCTTCGCTCTGAAATGACCGAAAAAATTCTGATCCTGGATTTTGGATCACAGTATACGCAGTTAATTGCACGAGCTGTACGCGAAGCAAATGTTTACTGCGAGATAATACCCTATCATCATGCCGTAAGTTTTGAGCCCCATCTTAAAGGAATCATCCTTTCAGGCTCACCAGCATCTGTCAACGATGAAAAGGCTCCGGAAGTTGATATTGCCAGATTGAATGCACACGCACCCGTGCTGGGTATTTGCTATGGAGCTCAGCTTACTGCCAAATGCTTCGGAGGCTTGGTTGCCAAAAGCAATAAACGTGAGTACGGACGTGCACTGTTACAAAGAAAAAAAGAAGACCGCATTTTTAATGGGATGGATTTGCAATCGCAGGTTTGGATGAGTCATAGTGACTCCAT
>CAINBK010000158.1:0-2090 GCA_903846615.1 uncultured Bacteroidota bacterium | reverse complement strand
CACGTTCAAGCGGGTAGATGCAGATATTGTTCAAAAGTTGATAGAAAAAGAGGAAGCTCCTAAACATTCGCTAACTGAAGAGCAAAGCAATCAAATCAAAGCATTATTTGAGAAGGCACTGAATAATACAGCTATGAAGGTAGAAGTTGAGAGTCTTGCCGCAGAAGCGTTGCCTGTTACAATCACTATGGAGGAATGGATGCGTAGAATGAAAGAGATGAGCAAAATGGGTGGAGGGCCTATGAGCTTTTACGGCTCAATGCCTGACAGCTACAAGGTAGCCATCAATGCCAATCATCGATTGATCGGAAAAATTCTTGCAGCGGACGAGACTTCACAAATTACTTTGGCAAAACAAGCCTGTGATCTGGCCTTACTCTCCCAAGGATTATTGAAAGGTGCTGATCTGACTAAGTTCGTGGAGCGTAGTGTGGAGGTGCTATAGTACTACAGCATTTTTATTTAGACGTACGGGATTGTCCTCGTTTCGTGTAGGGATTACTAACGTGATCCCAGGTTTGGGAGCCTGCATCAGAATTAGAGCCCCGGCTGCTTCGCAGCCTGTGTCTTCTATGTTTCATAGCTCACCCAAGCAAGCTTGGTTCGCCCTAAAACATAAAAAGCCCCGCAAAATGCGGGGCTCTAATTCTGATGCGGAGAGGGAGGGATTCGAACCCTCGGTACAGATTTAAGTCCGTACAACGGTTTAGCAAACCGGCCCTTTCGGCCACTCAGGCACCTCTCCTAAAACGAACCTTAAAAGGGAGGACAAAATTAAAGAGAAATTACATGGCTGCCAACTGGACTTTCTGTTGAAGTTCCAGCACGTTTTCCCGGAAAATGCCGTCCGTATCCATCAAATCCTTGACCGTTTGGCAAGAATGGATAACGGTGGTATGATCCCGACCTCCAAAATGTTCACCGATTGTTTTGAGAGAATTCTTTGTGAACGCTTTGGCCAAATACATGGTGATCTGTCGAGCTTGTACAATTTCCCGCTTGCGTGTTTTTTGAAGTAGCTTATCGTAAGGCACATCAAAATATTCGCACACCATCTTTTGTATGGTATCAATAGTAATTTCTTTACTGGAAGACTTTACAAAATTGCGAAGAACTTTTTTAGCAAGATCCAGGTCGATCTCCTTGCGATTGAGCGAGGACTGCGCCAATAACGAAATCAAAGCGCCTTCTAACTCACGTACATTATTATTGATGTTGTAAGCGATATACTTGACAACTTCTTTTGGCATTTCCAATCCGTCATTGCGCATTTTCTTTTCCAGAATCTCAATCCTAGTCTCGTAATCGGGAACTTGCAGATCGGCGCTCAATCCCCAACGGAAACGACTCAACAAACGGTCCTGTACACCCTCCAAATCCTTAGGAGACTTATCAGAAGTCAGCACTAATTGTTTCTGTGACTGGTGAAGATGATTGAAGATGGCAAAGAAAGCATCCTGAGAACGTTCAGCCTTTGCAAAAAACTGTACATCGTCGAGAATCGACACATCGATCAATTGATAGAAATGAATAAAGTCGTTAATGGCATTGTTGCGACTATGATCCATGAACTGATTAATAAACTTCTCAGAGCTCACATACAAAACCACTTTATTAGGATGCAGACGTTTTACTTCATTACCGATGGCTTGTGCCAAGTGCGTTTTACCAAGACCGGTTCCACCATAGATCACTAGTGGATTGAAAGAATTGGCTCCTGGTTTTTCAGCCACTGTTTTTCCGGCACGACGCGCAACTCGATTACAGTCACCCTCAATAAATGCATCAAACGTATAGGACGGGTTGAGCTGAGGATCGATCTGCATTTTTTTCAGACCAGGAATAACAAAAGGATTTTTAACGGGGTTGTTGATGACCAGCGGGAAATCCATTTCATTATTGGAAAAAGATTTGAAACCTTGTCCACTTACATCAACAGTCATGGGTTTGGTGCGGCTACTACCACTGTCCACCATGATACGATATTCCAATCTGGCTTCCTTCCCCAATTCACGCTTCAGCGTCTTGGCTAATAGATTAACGTAGTGCTCTTCGAGGTATTCAAAAAAGAATTGACTGGGAACTTGAAT
>CAINBK010000157.1:0-10156 GCA_903846615.1 uncultured Bacteroidota bacterium | reverse complement strand
TGTCAGATCAGTGATTCCACTACTTCGTATGGTTCGTATTCTGGGGCTGTTCCCAATGAGAAAATTACCTGGGGTAAATTAGATATTCATACACCTAAGTACATTGTAGAGAGTGATGCTACTATTGTTGCTCCCTTGATCTTTGCTTGGATCTTGGGTTGGTAAATCAAATCTTGACATAAAAAAAGTCCCGCTGTTTTCGGCGGGACTTTTTTATGCTAATTGTTTTTTAGCGAGGAGGAATCTCCAACTTCAAATCTCTTTTCAGCATATCATTCCGGTTAGCCATTTCCCATGCGGTATAATAGACCAACTGTGCACGCTTGGCCATGAGCGGATAATTTATTTTGTCTGGTGTATCCGTGGATTTGTGATAATCTGCATGTACGCCGTTGAAATAGAAAATAATGGGTACCCCCTTGTCAGCAAAGTTGTAATGGTCACTTCTGTAATAAAAGCGATTGGGATCGTTAGGATCATTATAACGTCTGTCTAGTTTCATTCCAACATAGGTGGAATTAACTTGATCAGTAATAGGTGTTAAATCAGTACTCAGTTTATCATCACCGATAATGTAAACGTAGTTCAATGAATCTTTATCCTTGAGGTAATCACTACCGATGCGGCCAATCATATCAATATTCAAGTCAACCGTAGTTTTATCCAATGGGAAAACGGGATGCTCGGAATAATAACGGCTTCCCCATAATCCTTTTTCTTCTCCACTCACTGTCATAAACAGAATACTCCGGCGTGGTCCCTTTCCTTCTTTCTTAGCTAAAGCAAAAGCCTCTGCTAATTCTAAAATACCGGTAGTGCCACTTCCATCGTCGTCCGCTCCATAAAAAATAGTACCATCGGCTCGCTTCCCTACGTGGTCATAATGCGAGGTGATTACCACGTATTCATCCTTCTTATCAGTTCCTTCCAACACGCCCAATACATTGGAGACTTCTGTTTTCACAGTTTCCTTAGCATAGTGTAATACAATTTCCGCTTTAACAGTCTTTGTTGTTATTTCTCCTTTTTTGATTCGTTCTAATAAGCCTGTAGCTTCTGTTTGCAACAATGCAGCTGCTTTTTCTGGTGCAATGTAGAAACCAAACACAGGCTGTGTAGCCCGGAAACCGTTCATACTCCAGTTGCCTCCTGTGGCAGCCACGCGACGTGGAAAATTAGATTGAATAATCAGCACAGCTGCAGCACCTCTGCTCATCGCCGCCATTAATTTTCCGTTAGGAGAACCAGGCGCATTCATTGAACGGGCATTTCCCGCAGCCGGTTTGTAGTCAGCGGGAGTACCATCGGCAATCAATACCAATTTCCCAGCTACATTTATATCTTTATAATCGTTACGTACCTCCCCATCCACAATACCAAAACCTGCAAATACTACTTCTGAAAAACGCATCCCCGCGCTGTAATTTGTAGTGAGCGGTGCAAAATGTTCTCCCATTTTTAAAGCAGTCCCATTAATTTCAAGGGCGGCCTGTGTCATGGAGTCTTTATAGAGCGGATAGTACTGACGATAGCTGTCTTTATTTCCTGCTAATAACCCCAACGAACGAAAATGATTTTCGATATAGGTTGCAGCTTTTTCAAGACCGGGTGAAGGAGTATCTCTTCCTTCCATTTCAGCACCTGCAATGATATACAAGTGTCGTTGCATATCAGCAGCGGTGATGGTAGAAGCAGCTTTGATCACTGCTTTATCTTTTTTTTGTGCCAGCAAGCTCAAGGGAGCCAGCAGGAATACTAGCGAGAGTAGTTTGTACATAGCGGATTGATTTGAAGAGGTTAAATATACTCCCAAATGATGGTTTACCCTAGTAACTGGGATGAGCGGCTGAACTTAACGACAAGCGATCTTCTGTACCCGATTTTCGTGTCGTCCGCCTTCAAAAGCGGTTTCCAGGAAAACGCGAAGCATCTCAACAGCTGATTCATTTGACACAAATCTTGCTGGAATGCAAAGCACATTTGCGTTGTTATGAGAGCGAGCCAACTGGGCTAGTTCTTTTTCCCAGCATAATGCCGCGCGAATACCTGCATGTTTGTTGGCCGTGATAGCAACACCGTTGCCACTTCCACAAATCAATACGCCACAGGCAGCTTTTCCTTCTTCAACAGCCTGGGCAACTGGATGTGCAAAATCTGGGTAGTCTACAGAGGCATCACTGAAAGGTCCCAGATCAAGAACTGGAATTCCTTCTTTTTCTAAAAAAGAAATTAATTGGGCTTTGTAACTAAAGCCAGCATGGTCGCCACCAAGTGCAACGGGCAACTGTAGATTAAACGAGCTATTCATGTATTAAAAATTTAACTCCACTCTTCTGCCCGTTCTTTTTCCTGCCGTTTATTAATACGTGACGCAATAATAATACTGGCTTCAAAAAGTACGTACAGCGGAATGGTCACTATGGTTAAACTAAATGGATCTGTGGAAGGAGTAATCACGGCAGCCGCAATTAGAATAATGACGAACGCATGCCGGCGGTACTGTCTCAAAAAACGCGCAGATACTATTCCGATCCTGGTGAGTAAACTCATGAGTAAAGGAAGCTGAAACAACAGTCCGATACCAAATGTGGTATAGATTAAATTTTCGAGGTAATCCGAAAACGATGGCATGATTTGTATCTGCTCACTCAGTTTGTAGTTGAAATAGAAATTGACCATGAAGGGGGTAAGAATATAATAACCGAACAGTACCCCCGTAAAAAAAAGTACCGACACCCAAAAAATCACTCCTCTGGTTTTTTTTAGTTCATTCGGGGAAAGTGCAGGTTTGATAAAACGCCAAAACTCCCAGAATACGTAAGGGAAAGCAAGAATCAATCCTCCAATAAAAGAGAGTGTAAAGGAGGCAATGAATTGCCCGGTCATGGTTGTTTCTAAAAACTTTGTCTCCACTTGTTTGAAACAGAGAGCATCTCCAATGCCTAGTTGGTTCCCTATTTTACAAAGCCAAACTGCAGATATAAAATCGGGTTGTGTGGGACCAAATAATAATTGATCTACTACAAAATCAGAGTTGATAAAAATAAAAATGGCAGCAATCAATACTGCAATGACTGAGCGGATAATATGCCATCTCAGTTCTTCCAGGTGATCGATAAAAGTCATTTCACCGGCTTCAGGTTCTCTGTTATTTAGGAAATCAAATAGGGACATGCAAAAAAGTCTCCCACAAAGATAAGGTCAGCGGGGGTCATCTCAACGCTGCAGTCGGTGCAGGCGAACTGTTTCTATTCTTGTATCGGATACATGCAGGATTTCAAATTCATAATCTGCGATGATAATGCGTTCTTTTTGGGTAGGGATTGTTTCGTGGTAATTAATGATGTATCCCGACAGTGTTTCTGCTTCCTCGTCGGGGAATTCTAATCCATATTTTTCCTGTAGGTAATCCAATTCCAGTCGACCCGATAAAATAAAGTCTCCGTTTTCTAGCTTTCGTTCTAAAAATTCTTCTGTATCGTATTCGTCCTGAATTTCACCAAACAATTCCTCCAGCACATCCTCCATGGTAACAATTCCAGCCGTTCCTCCAAATTCGTCTACTACCCATGCAATACTTTTTCGCTCCCGGCTAAATTTCCCAATCAAATCTGAAGCACTCATACTTTCTGGAACCGCAGGAATAGGGTGAAGTATATCAGCGATTTGCTGCGGTTGTGCAAATAGGTCAAGTTGGTGCACATAGCCGATAATACGATCAATATTTCCATCATACACAATCAACTTACTTAGTTTGGTCTCTATAAAAGTTTGGCGTAGTTGTGTTACAGATAAACGGCTGTCAACGCCGATCACCTCTTTTCTGGGTACCAGACACTGACGAACACGTACTTTGGGAAGCTCTTGTGCATTTTCCATCAACTGCGCACTTCGCTCTTTCCGTTCTTCTTCCACTCCCTCAAATAATTTTTTTAGATCGGCGCGGTGTAAGGAACCCTTTTGGGGATTCAGTCTCAAATTGAAAAGGTATACAAGTACCCACTCCGCTGCATCCATCAGGCCGGTAGCGAGGGGATAAAATAAACGATAAAAGAACTGTATAACAGGAGCAAAGCGCAGTAATAATGCGGTACTGTGTGCGCGAAAAAGGGCGCGTGGGAAAAATTCTCCCCCGATCATTACAATTAATGTAGCCAATACAATTTCAGTAATTAAACGAAATAGATCAGTGCCAAATTGAAACCGCTGCCAAAATAGTTGCATCACATCACTAAGCTGTAAGCTGAGTAATACTAAAAAAAGGGTAAAGCCAAGTTGCGTGGTTCCTAAAAATCGATCTGGGGTTTCAAAAAAAGTACGAACAATTATAGAAGCACGCTCTTGTTTTTTTCTTTTGATCTCAAGGCTTAGTCGGTTAGCACTGTAAAAAGCCATTTCAATGCCGGCAAAAAACCCCATCAGCAAAAGCGTAGTGACAAATAGTAAAAGTGTATCCCAGGCAATCATATTAATCTATGTATGCAGCTACCAATCTTGCTACTTCTTCACAAGCCTTATCCAGCTGATCGTTGATTACAATTTTATCAAATTGATTGCTAAAGCTCATTTCCAGCGATGCTTTGTCCAATCGCATGGCCAAGCTTTCTGCAGTTTCGGTTCCTCTTGCCTCTAGTCTATTTTTAAGCGCTGTCAAGGAGGGTGGTTGAATAAAGATGGAAAGACTCTGCGGGTAATTTTCCTTAACGCGTAACCCACCTTTAACATCAATATCCAACAGCGGAATTTTTTTATCGGACCAAATTCTCCTAAGCTCGCTTCGTAAGGTTCCATAGTATTTTCCTTCGTACACCATTTCCCATTCTGCAAATTGATCTTCCGTAATCTTTTGTTGAAAATTTTCCGGACTTATAAAATAATAGTCAACGCCATTTTTTTCATTAGCCCGAGGCGAACGGGTAGCACAAGAAATTGAAAAACCTAGTTGTTCTTGAAAACGGTTTAACAGAAAACGAACAATGGACGTTTTGCCAGCCCCGGATGGCGCTGCAATGATTATAATCTTATCAGACGGGTTCGACATAGGAAGATCTTCCAAAAGCGAAGATCAATATCGTTTTTTCTTGAAGTTGCCACCTGGGCGGTTCGGACGACCATTCCCTTGAGGTCTATACTTACCTCTCCCTTTACCATAACCACCTCTCCCCATATCGCGTTCCGGTTGAGGTCTATAAGCTTTGATGTAAGGAGTATTGGTGAAAGTAAGTTGTCCGTTGGTTAAGTTATCCAATTCGCTTTGAATGGCGTCGTCGTAAATAAGTTCCTTATGCCAGTTGTTGTAGGCCAGCTTCATGTAGTAGGCAATCGCATTGGCGAAGCCTAATTTTTTCTCAGGATTTTCTTCTTTGAGCGCTTTATCAAGTACCAGCTCCAGGTTTTTACCCAGATGAGAATACCGGGGGTGGCGTTTTGGATACGGAAGTGGTTGTGGCTTTGCTTTGAGTGATTCCCGAGTAGGAATTGGATAGGGAGACTTTACGTCCAGATCAAAGTCCGCGATCAAAAACAGATGATCCCAAAGTTTTTGACGGAAATCTTCCATATTTTTTAGATGCGGGTTTAAAAAACCCATCAGCTCGATTACGGCTTCTGCATTTCGCTGTCTTCTTTCGGGATCCTGAATAGTTTTTACATGATCAACCATTCGCTGTACATGTCGACCATACTCCCGCATAGATAAGTATTGACGGGTGGTGTTGTACTCCATTTTAGTAACATCCATAAGTTCAAAGGTAGTAAACGCACCGGTAGCGGACAAGTGCCTGCTGCCTACCTTTGCGTTGCATGCGAATTATCTTTCTTTTTCCCTGGCATCGAAGGCAGTATGATCAATCGGGTCTTACGCACCTGATGGCCAAGTGGATAGCCGCAAGACCTGCGGATAAATGCTTGTTGCTGGCCTCTCCTAATTCATCAAAACTGATTCCTGCTTCTTTTATTAGACCCTTGTCAAGAATGGGGTTCTATTTTCCTTTTTTAAGATCATTCTTGATTCGTCAGCAACTCAGTTCACTTCGGCCTGATTTGGTTATCACGGAACCGGGGACCAAACTTCCCAGCCAGATTAACCAACTGATATGGATCAGTCGGCCATTATCACCAGCTGCTTCAACGCAAGCGTCGCATCAAATCTCAACCGCAAAAAAACTAATTTTTACTTCTGTGCTGTTACTGGATCAGTATAAAAAACAGCAATACCCGCTCCCGGAAAATGTATCGATAGTACCACCTGTGCTTGCACCGGTTTATGCAGTACAAAGTTTGCGTACCCCTTCGCTTTACATTAAAGTGGTGGGGCAAATACCGGGAGAAGTAGCATTAATAAATTTATTGAAGGCCTATTCACTGTTTAAACGTCGCCAGCAATCTGAGCTTCAACTTATTTTTTCGCAAGAAGTTGCCACAATTTTTCCGGCCTTTATTTCCAAACTCAACTCTTACAAATACAAAGCAACGGTAGTAATCAATCCCGCTTACACTGCTGAGCAGGAGGCCTATCAGGAAGCAGGAGCCTACGCATTGTTGGCATTGGATACAATGGATCAACTCGATTTTCACTGTCGTAAAGCCAGTCAGTTACAAATACCATTCTTAGCACTACCTGAAAAAGAAGTAGAGGGTCGCACACCTGTTGAACAGTTGGCAGAGCAACTCATGCGTATTTACAAGGACGAGTCCTACCGAAAACAGTTGGTGGTAACGCAGCAATCGCTTTTTTTACTGATAGATAATCAAACAGCTTTTAACCAATTTCTGGAAGTGGCTGAATGTTGTTGAGCTCATTCGCAACACCATCTTGCCCTTACGTATCTTTGCCACTCTATAACTAATACTATGCATCAATCAACCATTCATATCGAAGTAAAGACAGACGAAAATCGTATTCCTTCCGCCATAAGCTGGAAAGCCAGTGACACGGGAGCTGCAGAGAATCAACCAGCTCGTGCAATGTTTCTTTCTTTTTGGGATCCGGCGGACAAGTCAGCATTGCGTATCGATCTATGGACTAAAGAAATGATGGTCGATGAGATGGCCGACTTTTTCTATCAAACCTTAATGACGATGGCCGACACGTACGGTCGGGCTACGCAGTATGCGGATCAGGTTGAAGACATGAAGAATTTTGCAAAATCGTTTTATGCTCGTTTCAGAGAAAAACAATTACAACAAAACAAGGCTTAAATCTATATGGCACTCGAACAACAAATCATGACTGAATTGAAGGCAGCTATGCTGGCTAAGGATGAAGTGGCGCTTCGTTCATTACGCGCTATTAAAGCCGCCATACTTCTTGCCAAAACATCAGAAGGTGCAGCGGGTGAGCTTTCTGCTGATGGAGAAATCAAGTTGCTGCAGAAAATGGTCAAACAACGAAAAGACTCTTTGGAGATTTTCACACAACAAGGTCGTGAGGATCTGGCCAAGAAAGAAAGAGAGGAAATTGCCGTGATAGAAAAATTTCTTCCTCAACAAATGGATGCAGCAGCAGTTCGTGCTGTGCTGGTGCAATTAGTTGCACAAGCTGGAGCTAGCTCCCCTGCGGATATGGGAAAAGTAATGGGATTGGCCAATAAAGAATTAGCCGGAAAAGCAGAGGGTAAAATGATCGCCACGATTGTAAAGGAACTATTAAGCGGTCAATAACGCATTTTAATTATGTTCCTCGATATACTGTTATTATTATTCTTGTTGCTGGCCACATACAAAGGCTATAAAAGAGGATTGATTGTTGGTGTCTTTTCTCTCATTGCCATTATTGTGGGATTAGCAGCCGCCATGAAATTATCCGTGGTTGCAACTGACTATTTTCGGGCCTATTTTTCTTGGGAGGGTAAATGGGTTCCCCCTTTATCATTTTTATTGGTATTAGTGGGTGTGATACTTTTGATTCGATTAGGGGCAAACGCATTAGAAAAAGGAGTACAGTTGATAACCTTAGGTTGGGTCAACACACTCGGAGGTATTTTTTTCTATTGGGCCATGTATTTACTTTCTTGTAGCGTAATCTTATTTTATGTTATGCAACTTCCATTCTTTCCAACAGAAGGAGTAGAAGGATCAGTTGTTTATCCATATCTAAAAGAGATTGGACCTTGGGTGATGGAGGGTTTTGCAAAATTGTTCCCTGTATTCAAGGGGATGTATCAACAATTACAAGATTTTTTTGAGCAAGTCAAAACGCAGATTCCTGCACCTTGATCACTAACCTTGGTTATTGACTGAAAACGACTAATTTAGCAAGGAGCGATTGACGAGCGAACCTATGCAATACGAGATCAGACAAAAAGACAAGTTCAGCTATGTGGAGGAAGGAACGGGAGAACCCTTGGTTCTTCTCCATGGTCTGTTTGGCGCCCTGAGTAATTTTTCGGGTCTGATTGATTATTTCCGTTCTCACAACCGGGTTATTATTCCTCTGCTTCCTTTGCTGGATATGGATATTCTGCATACTTCTGTGGGCGGACTGGCCAAGTACGTAAATAGATTTTTGGAAGCACTGGACCTGAATGGTGTTCATTTACTCGGTAATTCCCTGGGTGGACATGTGGCGTTGGTTCATACATTAAAGAACCCTGAACGTGTTAAATCCTTAGTACTTACCGGAAGCTCCGGACTCTTTGAAAATGGGATGGGGGATAGTTATCCGCGTCGGGGCGATTATGAGTATATCAAGAATAAAACTGCGTTGACCTTCTATGATCCAGCCACCGCAACCAAAGAGCTGGTAGACGAAGTGTATAGCATCACCAACAATCGCCTCAAAGTAATCAAGATCATTGCGCTGGCTAAAAGCGCCATTCGCAACAACCTAGGCGAAGAGTTGAATCAAATCAATAAACCAACCTTATTGATTTGGGGAAATAACGATACAATCACTCCTCCTTTTGTGGGTCACGAGTTTAATAAGCTGATTCCAAATAGCGAATTACATTTTATTGATAAATGCGGACACGCTCCAATGATGGAGGTGCCGGATGAATTCAATAAGATTCTTCATGGTTTTTTAAATAAATTACAGCATCCCTAATCATTGGTCGATGCAAGTACAGGATCTTAATTACGCCGGATATCCCTGGATTCAACTTACTGAATCTGTTTCTACTGCTATTGCAATGATGGAGGACGAACAACTCACTCATCTCCCTGTTGTGGAAGAGAATATCTATCAGGGCTTAGTAAGCAGAGAAGCATTGTACGAAGTGCACGATGATTCCATAGCCCTGCAACAATTAGGATGGCCACTTCCTCGTCCCAGCGTGAAGCCTACTGATCATTTTTTAGCAGCACTTCAGATTATGGGCGAACAGGGACTTTCCTTGGTCCCCGTTATAACCGACCAACAAGAATTACTGGCTACCATCAGTGCGCAGGAACTGACTACAACTGTAGGGAAGTTTTTAGGATTACAAGAAGGGGGTGCTTTATTAGTGCTAGAAAAAGAGGCGCAACATTATACAGCCAGTGAGGTAGCTAAATTGGTAGAATCCAATGATGCGCAGTTATTACAATTAAATTCTACTGTTAACACACAAACGGGAATCATTCAATTGACTATTCGACTGAATAAGTATGAAGTTTCAGATGTGATTGCTACTTTTCAACGTTATGATTATACCGTTCGTTTTTTTGTTGGAGAAGAGCAGTATGCTAACGAATTACGAAGTAATTACGATCATTTGATTCATTATCTCAAGATCTGATAGTATCCGGCAGAAGGCCTCGGGTAATTTTTTATGCGTCAATGGAAATTATATCTTTTGCTTGCTTTCATTTTTACTTTTTCGTTATCCTCTATTCATGCCCAGCAAGTAGACAATCAAGTTGATTCACTGCCTCAAATAGATACAATTGCCTCAGTTCGTCGTTATATACCTGAATATACCCCCCAACAAATCTATGCGAGTAGTAGTTTTTTAATTTCCTCCATTACAGTAGTGGGGAATAAAAAAACACGCTCAAATATTATTTTACGTGAAGTTCCTTTTACATCTGGGATGTCATTTTCCTTGTCCTTATTAATTGATCTATTTAAGCAGGGCGAACAGCAAGTAATGAATACAGCATTATTTCATTCAGTTCGTATCTACGCCAGTAAGTTTGAAGGGAATTGCCTCGAAATCACCATTGAAGTTGCCGA
>CAINBK010000156.1:0-3660 GCA_903846615.1 uncultured Bacteroidota bacterium | reverse complement strand
GCCAGGGTGGGGTAAAACTTTTTTCGTTCTATCAGTTTACAGAAATCAACAAAGGAGGCCGTATCAGATTTGTACTGTTTATAGCTACTTCGAATTCCTTTTGTTTGAAGCAAATTATTTTTTCCTTTGATACCAAAAAAATTACGAAGCAATCGGCTGTTGCGGCTGGTACCATTCCCTGATTCAATGATGGATACTCCTAAAATAACTGCACTGGGAATTTTATAAGCCGAAGCGAGTGAATCCGCCAAGGGTTGATATTTTTCGCGAAAGTTTGGTTTTTGGGCACTCAAACTCAATTGAAAAAAGAGAAGGTAGATGGTCAGTATAAGCCCGTATGGGGTAAGCGAAGTGACTGTTTTCATTAAGATTTGGTCAGTACGTTGACAAAATTATATTAAAATTGGTCAGTAGTTTTTATTCTTTTGGGACTGAGGATCTTCTACATAGCGCTTAAATTGATGTACTTTGCACTTCATTCTTATGAATAATCAATCTGCTACAGTATTACCTGCAGACTCAAAAATCTGGAAAGCATTAGCTACACTGCTTTCGTATTTGTTTCATCCAGTATTTGTGCCGGTTTATTTCATGTTGTTTTTGCTTTATGTTCATCCTATTCAATTCCTTGGTTACTCTGATCGTGCACGGTTGCTAATATTATTGCAGTCCTTTTCAATGTTTAGTTTTTTCCCCTTGGTTACGGTTGGATTACTCAAGGCACTTGGGTTTATTTCTTCTATTCAACTAAATGAACAAAAAGACAGGATCATTCCCTTAGTAGCATCGGGTATTTGGTATTTCTGGATCTGGTATGTTTGGAAAAATATGCCCGGTCATCCATTGGTAACTATCCAATATGCGCTGGGTATTTGGATTTCCTCCGTTGCGGCATTAATGCTCAATACCCGTTTTAAAATCAGCCTTCATGCCTTGGCGCTGGGGGTTACGCTTTGTTTGTTGGTACAAATGGCGGTGCATGAAAATTTATATTATGGCACCTGGCTTTCTGTTGCTATACTAATTACAGGATTGGTTTCCTCGGCTCGTTTATATCTTAATTCGCATCGTCCTGGGGAAGTTTACTGGGGGCTTTTTGTAGGCGCTTTATCCGTTTTTATAGCGGGTTTTTTTGTTTAAAACACTAGAAAACAGCGGGTTATTCCTCCCTTTTTTTCCGAAAAATCCCCAAAAAATTGTTCCAAAATAATTAGTTTTTATTTGCTAAAAGTATTAGTTTTGTTCTCTAAACCAATAAAACATGTCTTCAAATACTGACAAACTGAAAGCCCTGAAGCTGACCATAGATAAGATCGATAAAGATTATGGAAAGGGTAGTGTGATGATGATGAATGAGAAAGGAGAAATGCAACAAGAGGTAATATCAACTGGATCTATAGCATTAGATTCTGCATTAGGTATTGGCGGTCTTCCCAAAGGAAGAATTGTAGAGATCTATGGTCCTGAATCTTCTGGTAAAACAACTATTGCCATTCATGTGATTGCAGAAGCGCAAAAGAAAGGTGGCATGTGTGCAATTATTGATGCGGAGCATGCTTTTGACAGTAGCTATGCACAAAAGTTAGGAGTGAACGTGGATAGTCTTTTGATTTCTCAACCTGATTATGGAGAACAAGCACTAGAAATCGCAGATCGTTTGATCTTATCCGGAGCATTGGATGTAGTTGTGATTGACTCTGTAGCCGCATTGGTTCCCAAGAGTGAATTAGAGGGAGAAATGGGTGATAGTAAAATGGGTTTGCATGCACGTTTAATGAGTCAGGCATTGAGAAAGCTTACTGCTACTATTGCAAAAACAAATACTATTTGCATTTTCATCAATCAGTTACGCGAGAAGATTGGTGTAATGTTTGGAAATCCTGAAACAACAACGGGAGGTAATGCCTTGAAGTTTTATGCTTCTGTTCGTTTAGATATTCGTCGTACTCAACAAGTAAAAGATGGTGATGAAGCAATTGGTAACCATGTTAAAGTGAAAGTGGTGAAGAATAAAGTAGCCCCTCCTTTCCGTGCCGCAGAGTTTGATATCATTTTCGGAGAGGGTATCTCTAAAGCTGGTGAGATCATTGATATGGGGACTGAGCTAGGTATTATTAATAAGAGCGGTAGCTGGTATAGTTATAATGACGACAAGCTAGGCCAGGGACGTGAGTCTGTGAAGCAATTGATGCTTGATAATCCAGAACTGGCGGCCGATATCGAGGCCAAGATCCGTGAAAAAATTAAAGAGGCGCAAAACGCCTAATCTTATCCATTAATTATCAATGGGTTATTTAAGACCTGCTCCCCAAAGGACAGGTCTTTTTGCTTTGAGATATGACCTACATCCAGAATCAATGTTTAAACATTGTATATTTACATTCCGAGTCTGAACTTCTCGGTACTTTATTCGTTTAACAACTTACCGCTATGACAGACAAAAGTGCAAACAAGAGGGGTTGGATTAAAAAGGCTTTGATCGCTATTCTTTTTATAGTTCTACTGGGAGGAGGAGCTTACTGGTATATCATGAATGAAACTTTTGATGATACCGCTTCATCGGAATCTGCTTATACAGTAACTGCACAAGAACTAATCAATGTTTATCAGACTAATAATAGTGTTGCCAACGCAACCTATCGTGAGCAAATTATCACAGTGCAAGGAAGAGTGACCGAAATGGAAGCAGCGGATACTACAGTTAATATAAAGTTTACGGATCCTGTTACTGGTTCGTACTTAATTTTTGATTTTCAATCGCAGCATGTTGCGGATGCAAAAGTGGTACAGGTCGGCGACAGCGTGGCCATTAAGGGATCTTGCAGTGGAAACATTTATAGCCAGTTGCGAAAGGCACATATGATCAGCTTTAAACGTTCTGTGTTAGTCAATAAATTTTAAAACCTAAAACAATAAATATGAAAAAAACAGTTCTTGTACTTTCTTTGATCGCTTTTACCAGCGTATTATTCGCTCAAACTAAAAAAACAACTTCTGCAACTGTTGCTTTTGATGCAACCACTGCTATTGATGCTTTGCCAAAAGCAGAAAACAAAACAGTAATTGCTGAGATTGACACTAAAAGTGGTCAGATTGGTTTTGAAGCAGCTGTAAAGAATTTTACATTCACTAATCCTACAATTCAGGCGCACTTTAATGAAGAAAGATGGTTAAGCTCTGATAAGTTTCCAGCTTTTACTTTCATGGGTAAAATCAGTGATGTAACTAAATATAACTTTTCTAAGAATGGTGTATATAATGTTACCGTAACAGGTCAACTTACCATTAAGGATAAGACTAATAACGTTACAACGCCTGCTACAATCGAAGTAAAAAATGGCACTTTGGTTGCTACTGCAAGTTTCTCTATTGTACTGGCTGATTACGGAATCCAGGTAGGTACTGCCGGAAAAATTGCTGGCGAGCCTAGGATCACGGTTTCTGCTGAGTTGAAGTAATTATAAGTTTAGTAAGTACAGAAAGGCTGTCCTAAATTCGCAGGACAGCCTTTTTTTATCTATGCCCTTCAAATTACAGTCTCCATTTACACCTGCTGGTGATCAGCCCGAAGCAATTCGGCAGCTGACGGAAGGGCTTATGGCTGGGGAAAAATACCAGACGCTACTAGGAGTTACTGGAAGTGGTAAAACATTTACCATG
>CAINBK010000155.1:0-3194 GCA_903846615.1 uncultured Bacteroidota bacterium | reverse complement strand
TCTATCGGATGGCTGCAGATAAATTAACACCCGTCACCTTAGAACTTGGCGGAAAAAGTCCTTGTGTGGTCGAGGAGGACGCCTCGATTGAAGTAGCCGCCAAACGTATTGCATTGGCAAAATGGAATAATGCCGGACAAATTTGTGTAGCGCCTGATTATATTTTAGTACATGCGTCAGTGCGAGATCGATTTATTGCAGCGTTACAAAAAGTGATGGAACAATTTTTCTCGGCAGATCCATCCCAGTGTGATGATTATGGACGAATTATCAATATCCGTCAGTTTGATCGGTTGATCAATTATCTTTCTATGGGGACCGTGCTGACTGGCGGCACTTATAATCGTGACACACGTTATATTGCTCCTACTTTATTGACGGATGTGAAATTGGATTCTTTATTGATGCAGGAAGAAATTTTTGGACCCTTACTTCCGATACTTTCTTATAGCTCCTTTGAGGAAGCTTGCTCTATCATAGCACGTAATCCTGATCCTCTAGCATTCTATGTCTATACAGAAAGTAAGGAAAAAGAAAAACAATGGCTACAACGTATTCCTGCTGGTGGTGCTTGTGTCAATAATTCGATATTTCATCTTTTGAATCACCGTCTTCCTTTTGGAGGTAGAGGAACCAGTGGGGTAGGTGCCTATCACGGTAAATATTCATTTGACACATTTAGTCATAAGAAAAGTGTATTAAGAACACCCACCTGGCCGGATCCTTCTCTCAAGTATCCACCATTTCGTGGAAAGTTGGGGTTATTAAAAAAATTAGTAGGATGAACAAGCGCTTTCCTTTTAAAACAGTGTTGGGAGTTGCACTTCTGGCAGGTATCTTTTATTTTTTCTGGCAAAACCGTAATAACCGTGCCATGACTATTCGTCAACAATTATTAAAAACATTTTATCCTGCCTTACTGTGGCTTACCAAAACAGGTAATAAAAACACGCAGTTTGTTGTACACGCGGCAGTTTCTGCTCCAGTTTCTTTTTATTCACTCAATGCAGTAGGTCTAAATGGAGTGTCTTTTGACTGGTCCAGCTTACAAGGGAAAAAAGTATTGATTGTGAATACGGCCAGCGATTGTGGATATACGGCACAGTATGCTGAACTGCAAAGTTTATATACGCAGTTTGGAGATCGCTTGATAATTTTAGGATTTCCTTGTAATCAATTTAAGGAACAGGAAAAGGGAAGCGAACAGGACATCGCTTCCTTTTGTCAGGTAAATTATGGAGTGACCTTTCCGCTATTTCAAAAGTCGGATGTAAAAAAAGGGATGAACCAGCATCTCGTATATCAGTGGCTAACGGATCCCGCAAAAAATGGATGGAACACGCAAGAACCTGTTTGGAATTTCTCTAAGTATTTACTTGATGAGGAAGGAAGGCTTACGCATTATATCGATCCCTCCGTGTCTCCGCTTGATCCTCGTTTGATTAAGGCAATTGCTCCTTAGTTGATGGGACAATGCTGATGATAGTTAATCAGCTCAATCGATGTTTTTTCAAACTGATAACCGGCGTAGGTTTTAGCTACCTGGTCCAGGACTGCATTAATTTCTTCTTCTGTTTTTAATGTAACCAGTTGGTTGCGGAATTCTTTGATATTGGGTAGTCCTTTGAGATAATTTGCATAATGTCTTCTCATTTCATTGATACCCACTACAGGATTTTTCCATTCAATAGAACGACGCAAGTGTTTACGACACACAGCTACTCTTTCTTCTACGCTCGGTGGGTTTAAATGTTGGCCTGTCTCAAAGAAATGTTTGATCTCACGAAAAATCCAAGGATAGCCAATGGCCGCTCTTCCAATCATGATCCCGTCTACTCCATATCGATTTTTGTAGGCTAGTGCTTTTTCAGGTGAGTCGATATCTCCATTTCCGAAGATGGGGATTTTGATACGAGGATTATTCTTGACTTTAGCTATAAGTGTCCAGTCGGCTTCTCCTTTATAGAGTTGCATTCTTGTTCTTCCGTGAATAGCTAGTGCTTGTATCCCTACGTCTTGCAAACGCTCCGCTACCTCTTCAATATTTTTAGAGTTATCGTCCCAGCCTAATCGCGTTTTTACAGTTACCGGTAATGAAGTAGATTTTACAACAGCATCTGTCAATCGCACCATCAAATCTAAATCGCGCAATACACCAGCGCCCGCTCCTTTAAGCGCTACTTTTTTTACAGGGCATCCAAAATTTATATCGAGTAAATCAGGTTGCGTAACCTCTACAATTTTGGCAGCCAATGCCAGGCTTTCTTCATCCCCTCCAAAAATTTGAATACCAATTGGACGTTCATAATCAAAAATGTCCAGCTTCTTCCTGCTTTTGATGGCATCTCGAATCAATCCCTCTGACGAAATAAACTCAGTATACATCAGATCAGCTCCATTATCCTTGCATACGGCACGAAAAGGTGGATCACTCACATCCTCCATGGGTGCCAGCAAGAGTGGGAAGTCGGGTAAGGAAGTGGGACCAATTCTGACCATCGTTGGGTTTTACCTATTTTTGATTATTCCGTAATTCAGTAAGAACACACAAATTTACAACCTAAACAGCCACGGATTCATGAAGGGACTTTTTCAGCATAAAACAGCCGGTCAACAGTTTTTTTTATTACTCAGCCTCTCACTCTTTAGTTTTTTTGTAATAGGATTACTGGGCACCTATGCGTTAACGATTATTACAGGTATTTCGCTGGAACAAGTGGGCGCCTTGGATACGCTTGATCCTAAACACCCCTGGCTACCTTTTTTTATTCGAGGTATGCAGGCGGTTCAGTTTATTGGACTTTTTCTAGTTCCCAGTTGGTTTGCAGGAAAGTATTTTACCACGCAATCGGCTTCCTCCTATCTTGGGTTACGTAAACCAAACTATCCAGGTTTTTGGTTGGTAGGCACATTTGCCATTTTAATTGCTCTCCCTATGGTGCAATGGCTGGGAGAAATAAATCGTGCTATTGAATTTCCTTCTGAACTCACTAATTGGATTCGCTCCAAGGAAGATGAGGCTAATGAAACGGTGAAAGCATTATTGTCTCGTCATACCGTGAAAGATCTTTTGTTGAATTTATTTTTTGTAGCAGGTTTGGCAGCAGTGGGTGAGGAGTTATTATTTCGTGGGGTAGTTCAACGCATCTTTGTAAGACAGTTTGGCCAGGCTTGGCCTGCGATTATTTTTTCTG
>CAINBK010000154.1:0-1593 GCA_903846615.1 uncultured Bacteroidota bacterium | reverse complement strand
GCTCTAAAAATATTGAGTTTGGAGAATTTGATATTCAGATGGATGCGATAAGTGAAATTCCGAAGCCGCATTACCCCTTGTTAAGTAAACGTCTAAGAGAGCAAGGGGATGTTTTGGTAAGAAGTTGCATTGGGTCTGGTAGCAAAAGTAATGTAGTAACTATTGATAAAAGCTCTGGCTATCACCGCTTGGATCAATCAGCCCTAGATGCGGTAAAGCATTGGAAGGAGTTATTGAAGAATCGTATACAACGCTCATCCTTACGATGCTATCGAATTCCCATTCGCTTTCGTTTAACTGGCGAATGATGAATCAGTCTCAAGCAGAGTTTCGTCGCAAGGGTGAAAATCCATTTTCTTTAGAGTCAGTTAATGCAGTGCGGCAGATTTCAAGCTTTCTTTTGCTGGGTCAAGCAAAATGCCTTCATATTGAACACGAGGGTCTTATTTATCAATTACGTATCACTAAATTAGGAAAGCTTGTCTTGACCAAATAAATTTAATTTCTACTAACAGCCAGCCACAGCATTTTCATATGCAAATAGCCAGCCAATTTTTATTTCAACTATTGGAGCTTGTATATGAAAAATCGTCTTTTTGTCTCTTTATTAATTGGTGCCATGGGTTACGCTCACTCACCATTGATGGCTAAAGAGATAGAACTTCCCAGTATTAATGTGATCGATCGACAAGAAGGAGGGGCATCTTCAATACCCGGGGCTATTGATATCATTAGTCCAGAAGAGATGGAAATGATCCAGCCCGCCTCTCTTCAGGATGCCTTAAAAATTGTGCCTGGTGTTAATGCACGGGATGAAGAGGGGTATGGCGCCATCCCCAATATTGGGATTCGTGGCCTCAGTCCAAATCGTAGTACAAAGGTACTCATCTTAGAAGATGGGGCACCAATCCAACCCAGTTTATTTTTATCAAATGCCAGCTACTACAGTCCACCGGTAGAGCGTATTTCTAGTATCGAGGTTTTAAAGGGCGCCACAGGACTCCGATATGGACCCAATACCATCGGAGGAGTAATTAACTATCAGAGTAAAACACCCCTTAAAGATGGGATTGTGAAGGGAAAGCTTGGATCTCATGGGTATAGATTGCTTGAGCTCGAAGCGGGTACGTCCTCAGAACAAAAAAGTATGGGTGGAGGAATTAATTTAATTACATCGGAGGCAAATGGTTTTCGAAATAATGGCTACCGAATGAATGATATTTTGGTAAAAGGAGGTATGGCGATTGGACAAAGCCAATGGTTAGGTCTTAAATTAACCCGCTATGAAAATGAAATTAATACCTCTTATGTGGGCCTAAGACCTGATGAATTTATTCATACGCCAACCAAAAATCCAGCACCCGATGATCAATTTTTAAGTAATCGAACTTCATTTGATATCAATCATGAGTTAGAAATAGATACAAGTACGAAGCTCAAAACCTTGATGTATTGGAGCCAATTAGAGCGTAATTTCTGGCGTAGGGATGTTGCCTCGAAAACTAGGCAGGGAACTAGTTTTGTAGATTGTGGAGGCACAGCATACTGCGTGACAGGTCGCAATCGTAATTTTGATATGTTGGGAATTGATTC
>CAINBK010000153.1:0-4791 GCA_903846615.1 uncultured Bacteroidota bacterium | reverse complement strand
GGCTACTCAGCAAGAAGACCCTACCATCCGTAAAGGCTTGGAAATACTGGAAGGCCTGATTGAATCAGGATTACAACAATAACCGCTTACTTATTTTCCTCCTAGGAGTTCTTCCATTTTTTTCGCCAAAGCCTCGCCTCGTAAATTTTTAGCGATAATTTTCCCAGAAGGATCCAACAACAAATTCTGCGGAATTGCGCGGATACCATATTGCTTGGAAACAGCATTATCCCAGAACTTTAAGTCACTGACATGAGACCAGGTCAGATTATCATCATGGATTGCTTTCATCCATTTATCTTTTTGTCCAGCACGATCCAGGGAAATACCGAGTATATGAAAATTCTTGTCCTTGTATTGATTAAACACTTTTACCACATTAGGATTTTCTTGGCGGCAAGGTCCACACCAGCTGGCCCAAAAATCAATCAACAGGTAACGGCCTTTGAAGGAGGATAATTGAACAGGCTGATCCAAGGTATCGTTCTGTGTAAACTCAGGAGCCATACGACCAATACCAGTCAATTTTGCAGTTTCCAACTGTTCCTTGAAACTTTTTACAGAAGGATAAGCACGAACTGCCTCCGGTAAAGAATTAAACAAGGGTTCAATTTTGTCAGGATTCAAGTCCCAACCTGCATATTGCTGTAACGCTAGAAAGGCTACAGGAGAAGATGGATTTTTTCGAATGAGATCTCCCATTACCGCCTCTTTCATCACTTCGTCGAGGCTATCAATGCTTGCTTCCACTTGATCGCGTTTTGCAATATCTTTTGCAGCATTAGCCTTTGAATAATCCTGGTACAGGACTTTCAACTTTTCATCAAAGGGCTTTTGGGCCTCCTGCATAGCAAGGTAGGCCTCCTGCTGCTTTGAACCCTTCACTACCACATTACTGAACGAGTCGGTAGAGTTGATACGAATACGCCCAGGTCCCGTAAACACCGAAATCATATCCCTGTTTTGAACCATGGGAATAGCTTTCACCGTTCCATCTTTGGGGGCCGGATATTTTACCCGCATCCGTAATAACTCAGGCTCCTCCATTTTGATCTCAAATGAATAAGCCCCCTCTACAATTTTAGCGCTATCGGTCACCATGGTTCCTCCAGAACGGTGATAGAGATATACCAGCTCGGGTTGAGGCTGAACATTTGTTAAGCTCCCCTTGATTGACAGGGGCTTGGCATTATCCTGAGCTAACAAGGAAACCGGGAGGGCCAAACAGGCCAATAGAAGTGTACGCATGGGGTAAATTATGGGGACCAATATACGCATCTTTTCATACCTTTGTAGACCACGTATTTGTGGAACAAGCATTGTGAAACAACTAAATCAAAAATTCAATGGATCCCAATATATTGTACCCCCTTATAGGCGTAATCGCCGGAGGGGCTGGCCTCCTGGCAGGACGAGTCTTCTTTGCCAAGGGGAGTCGTAAACAAGTCGAAGAGGCTGAAATTCAAGCACAAACAATCTTAAAAGAAGCCGAACTCAGGTCAGAAACTGTTCGGAAGGAAAAAGAATTAGAAGCCAAGGAAAAGTTTGTTCAGCTAAAATCCGCTCACGAGCGTGAAGTACTGGATCGTAACAAAAAAGTAATCGAATCCGAAAACCGCATTCGCCAGAAAGAGCAGTCCATCAGCCAAAAAGAAAATAATCTTGATAAGCAAATCAAGGAAAATGAAACGCTGAAGGAAAACTTAAACCGCCAGGTTGATCAGGTTAATAACAAAAGAGCCGAACTGGAAAAACACCAGGAAGAACATATTCGTCGGTTAGAAAAAATAGCTAATCTCTCCGCAGATGATGCAAGAGCTCAGCTAATTGAAAGCTTGCGTAACGAAACACAGACCAAGGCCTTGGTGCTTCAGCAGGAAATCATTGAGGATGCAAAGCAAAAAGCACAGAAAGAGGCTCGAAAAATTATTATCCAGACCATCCAGCGAACAGCAGCAGAACAAGCCATCGAAAACTCCATCACTGTTTTTAACCTTGAAAGCGACGAAATCAAGGGGCAGATCATCGGAAGAGAAGGAAGAAATATCCGGGCCATCGAAGCTGCCACAGGCGTGGATCTGATCGTGGATGATACTCCCGAAGCAATCCTCTTGTCAAGTTTTGACCCTCTACGTCGTGAAATAGCCCGTCTGAGCTTACAACGATTGGTCACTGATGGACGTATCCACCCTGCACGTATTGAGGAAGTGGTGGAGAAAACACGTAAGCAAATTGAGGAGCAGGTCATGGAAATCGGTGAACGAACTGTAATTGAACTGGGCATTCACGGACTTCATAAAGAACTGATCAGGATGGTGGGAAGAATGCGCTTCCGTTCGTCCTATGGACAAAACTTGCTGATGCACAGCCGTGAAACAGCAAACCTTTGCGCCACTATGGCCGCCGAATTGGGCCTTAACCCCAAACTGGCAAAACGCGCTGGACTTTTGCATGATATTGGAAAAGTACCTGATGAGGAAAGCGAATTGAGCCATGCCTTGCTAGGTGCTAAATTGGCTGAAAAATATGGTGAAAATCCCGCTGTGGTCAACGCGATTGGCGCCCACCACGACGAGATGGAAATGCAATATGTGATCTCCCCGATTATTCAGGCCTGTGATGCTATCTCTGGAGCCCGCCCGGGTGCCAGAAGAGAGATCATGCAACAGTACATTCAGCGTATTAAAGACCTGGAAAATCTGGCCCTTTCCTATAACGGTGTTGAAAAAGCCTATGCAATCCAGGCAGGTCGTGAATTACGCGTAATTGTTGAGGCTGAGAAGGTAAGCGACCAGGAATCAGACAGATTGTCTTTTGAAATAGCCCAAAAAATCCAAACAGAAATGACCTTCCCTGGACAAATCAAGGTGACGGTTATCCGGGAAAAAAGAGCGGTAAATGTTGCCCGATAGGGTGATTTTCACTACCTTTGCCCTCCTTAAAACTTTTACACATGAACGCCATTGCCTTTGTACACGAGCAGCTAACGGCAAAAAAGGAATTTCCGGCTTTCAAACCCGGCGACAACATCACTGTCAATTATAAAATTATTGAGGGTAACAAGGAGCGTATCCAGTCCTTCAAAGGTGATGTGATCAAGAAGCAGGGTACCGGAAGCACAGCCAGTTTTACCGTACGTAAGATTTCTGATGGGGTTGGCGTTGAAAGAGTATTCCCCTTCTACTCTCCCAATATTGAATCAATCGAGTTAAATAAAACGGGTCAGATACGTCGTGCCAAGCTATTCTATCAGCGTAAGCGTAGTGGTAAGAGCGCCCGTATTCGTGAGAAAAGAATGGCCGTTGCAGAAACTACAGGAGCTTAATTCAATCAAACTTGTTAAATCAAATCCCGTTCTACAACGAACGGGATTTTTTATGCCGGTTATTTAAAGGCTGTCTTATCTTTACAATTACAATTTTAGTTTATGATGAACCCCATTCTGCTAGGCATGCTCGGAACCAACGAAATCATCATTATCCTGGTTATCGTGCTTTTATTATTTGGAGGTCGTAAGATCCCTGAGCTGATGAAAGGGCTTGGCAAAGGTGTACGAGAGTTCAATGACGCAAAGAATAATGTGAAGAAAGAAATAGAGGATAGCGCCAACGACGTAACACGCTCTGTTAAGGAATAATTCCTTTTGAATTTTATGCCCCTCTTGGTGAATCAAGGACGAGTGTTCGCCCTGGTTTTCCTGTTATTGCTCTCTGCAATAACCAGCCTTGCACAAAAAGGTCCACGTGGTTTTAATCAACTGTTTGACAGTACCAGCTGGAGCTCCAACACTGGCGTCAGACTCAATCCACAAGCCATCAGTTTTGTAGAGGGATATATGCAACGCTATGGCCCTGGCCTGCGTAAAATGAAAGGCTGGGGACTTCCCTACTTTAATATGATGGATCAGGTGTTGGCAGAAAATGGATTACCCGGCCAATTAAAATACCTGGCTGTGATTGAATCAGGTTTACGTTCCACCGCTATTTCTTGGGCAGGTGCCGTGGGGCCCTGGCAGTTCATGTCCGCCACTGGAAAAAGGTACGGACTTAAAATAACTGCGCAACTAGACGAGCGAATGGACTATATCAAAAGCACCAAAGCCGCTGCTCGTTACTTAAATGACCTTTATAAACAGTTTCAAGATTGGTTGTTAGTTATTGCAGCTTATAATGGAGGAGAAGGCGCTGTTAACAGAGCTATTCGACTAAGCGGAAGCCGAGACTTTTGGAGATTGCAACAATTCCTTCCTGCAGAATCCATGAATCATGTAAAAAAGTTTATCGCTTCCCATTATGTTTTCGAAGGCGAAGGAGGGGCAACCACATTAACCCGACAAGAAACCTTAGCTCAAGCAGAGCGTTTAGCAATCCCCTTATCCGCAGCAGCGCAGGAGGGCACCACTACCCTTCTTTTAGAAGGACGCTATAAAAAGGCAGCCATTTTAAAATACACAGGGGTGGATCCGATGGAGTTCAAACGTTACAATCCTTCGTTTGACGAAACAATCTCAATGCGAGGTAATTATTTGTTACGGCTATCTATAGCGTGTATGCAAGCCTTTGAAGAGAACAAGAAAAATATTTTAGAGGAGAGCTTACAGCTATTACTACGAGGAAATTAAAAATCGTCCTCCTCGTCCAGCTCCTTGTCATTGAA
Source organism: uncultured Bacteroidota bacterium (assembly GCA_903846615.1). Lineage (GTDB taxonomy): Bacteria > Bacteroidota > Bacteroidia > Chitinophagales > Chitinophagaceae > JJ008. Next base: position 135 of record CAINBK010000153.1, on the reverse strand, counting down.
GAGATCATCATCAAATTCATCCTCTTCAAGTTTGAAATCATCTTCCTCCTCCCCTTTTTTAGCAGGACCTTTTTTCCCTTTTGACTTTGGCAAATCAAACTCATCAAAGTCAGGATCCCAGTTGTCCTCTTCTTG
>CAINBK010000152.1:0-5519 GCA_903846615.1 uncultured Bacteroidota bacterium | reverse complement strand
TTACAAGCACAGATGTCAGATTACAGTGAATTAGAAAATTGTAGTGTAACCTGGGAATTTTTCAATAACGAACTTGAATACGAATAAGGTTGATAAGGATAGGTTGGTTTAAAAAAGGCTGCCCGATTGGACAGCCTTTTTATTTTAGAAACCCTTTGTTTCGGACTTGGTTTCCGTTTTTAATTCAGCCGGCATTTGCACCGCAATCATTTTTCCTTTTGCATTAATTAAAAGGTTGGCAGCCTTTTTTACATCAGCAGCACTGAATGCATTAAAATATTTCTCCGCATTCACCACCTGATCAGCACTGCGTTCGCCCAATTTTATTTCCTGCAAAGCAGATAGCCAATATTCATTTTTCTTACTATCCACGCGGTATTTTTCAATCCATGCTTTTTTCACTTTGGAAACATAACCCGTATCCACCCCGTTTTTAGCTAACCCTTCAAGTTGGCTGCGGAATGTTTTGACTAGCGTATCCACCTTAGCGGGTCCACAGGGAAGTTGTAGAATGAACTGGAAGTTTCCAATGGGAAGCTTTGCTAACTGGACTTGTGTGCCTCCTCCATAGATTCCTTGAATTTTTTCACGCATTTCTTCTATGATAGAGATGTTCATCACTTCACTCAAACCCTCTAGCTGAAGTTCCGTCGTTGCATTATAAGGTACCTCCCCATGAAAAACTCCAAGAATTAAGCTCTTATCATCTTTCCCCTTTTTAAACTGAAAATCATTTTGGCCTTTGAAAGGACGCACTTTATTATCAACATAATTACGGGGTTTAGAAGCAGACAAACTGGCTACATATTTTTCAAGCAGCGAAATAACCGTGTCTTCATTAAAGCTACCAACAATGGTAACATGCATACCCGCTGCATCACCCAATTGCTCTTTATAAATTTCGAGGGCACGATCCAGGTTTATCTTATCATAATTAGCGGCACGAGGAACTGCAGTGGGAGCAAGTGGATTCTTTTCATACAACACCTGGTAAAGTGTATCTATAAAAGCAATTTGCGGATTGGCGCTCAGCATAGCCACCTGTGCTTTGCTACGTTGTAAGAAAGATTTGTACAACGCACTGTCGCGTCTTGGTTCAGTAACCGACAAATGAAAAAGCTGAAAGAAATTTTCTAAATCTCTCTTGCTGCTACTTCCACTAAATCCTGCTGTATACTGACCAATAACCGGATTAACAGCAATTGATTTACCCGCCATTGCTTTTCGCATATCGGTGGGAGAAAAAGATCCAAAGCCCATACTCCCTACCACTGCAGTGGCATTTTCAGCACTGTATTTGTCTTCAACAGTGTAAGCAGTAAGTCCCCCATATCGGGTAGTAGAAAATAAAATCTGATCATTCTTAAAATCAGTAGACTTCAACGTAACGGTTACTCCATTGGATAAAGTGAGTTCGGTTGAACCCAGTAAAGCATTACGTGAGGTACGCGTTACCTTACCTGCTTGCGGAGTAGAAGTCAATAAGTTGGTTGCAATTACTTTTTCCTCATACGCTTTTATGGATGCATCTTTTTCTACATTCTGTATAACTGAATTGATAGCCGCCACAGCTGGAAGTTTATACTTCTCATCATTCTCTAACCCGGTGATATAGGCAAACGTATTTTTTTCGTTTCTATACAAATCAGTAAGCGCATTAACCTCTGATAATTGGATACCAGGAAGCATTTCTTTTACATAAGTAAATTCATTATCAATGCCAGGAATAGGCTCTTGTGCTGTAAAGTTTCTAATGTATTCATCTGCGTAGACTGCTGATTCAGTTTTATCACGATTGTTCCATTGGCGCTCATAAGCAGTAAGGATATTTTTTTTGGCTCGCTCTAATTCAGCAGCAGTAAAACCAAACCGTTTTACACGCTCAATTTCCGTCATGGCTGCTTGTAAACCCTTTTGAACATCTTGTGTGCCGGTTGATCCTGAAATGTTGAACGACTCATGATAGCGCGCATAACTTTCAAATCCAGCCGCAGCAAATACAAATGGAGGATCTGCTTTTTGTGTCAACTCACGAAAACGGTTATTGAGTAGCGAAACATAAAGATTACGAATCAGATCTGCACGATATTCCCCCAATGTGGTAGTGGGCTTAATAGCACGAGCAGGAAAATTAACACTGAATTCAAAACCGGTTGCTTCTTTGTCAGCAACTACCATCGCATTGGAATTAGTATAAGGCGGCACAACCGCATAATCACGTACACGAGGTTGAGCAGGATTTTTTAATCCGGAAAAGTGTTTTTGTACATAACGCAATGCCTCTTCCGAACTTATATCTCCCACTACAACTACAGCCATCAAATTTGGCCGATACCATTCTTTGTAATAACGACGAATAGCATCGGGAGGAAAACTTTTAATGATACTATCTATACCAATTGGTAAACGACTGGCATACTTGGATCCTTTGAAAAGTTCAGGATATACTTTTTTAAACATGCGTTCGTCCGCACTTTTCCCTAAACGACTTTCTTCTAATATGATGCCACGCTCACTATTAATGTCTTCGTCTAAATAAGTAACCTGATGCGCCCAGTCCTCCAAAATTTGGAAACCTTTATCGAGGTTGCCTGGTTGATCAGTTGGGATGGGAAGAATGTATACGGTTTCATCAAAACCGGTATAGGCGTTCAGGTCCCCACCAAACTCAACCCCAATACTTTGCAGATAAGAAACAATGTCGTTTTTCTTAAAATTTCGGGTACCATTAAAGGCCATATGTTCGGCCATATGTGCCAGGCCCTGCTGGTCATTATCCTCAACAATGGACCCCACATTGACAATCAGGCGGAGCTCAACCTTTTTCTCAGGTTTTTTGTTGGAACGGATGTAATAGGTAAGGCCGTTTTCCAGTTTTCCGACCTTAATTTTACTATCAATTGATAATGAATCACTTAGTGATTTTTGTCCAATCGAAAAATGCGCGGCAAGGACCAAAAAAAGGGTGAAAATGCTGATTTTCATGTAATTGACTGATTTTTCTCAAAAGTAAGTCCTCTAGGTCAACAGATGTGTTGACATGCAAGATTTTAATTACCTTTCCACTCTCAAAAAACTAATCTAATGAGAAAGTGCCTGATCGCATTCCTATGCGGATTATTGGTGAGTTTCCAGGTGTCCGCTCAGAACAAAGTAATCAAAGGACGTGTAACTGACGAAACCAACAATCCAGTACCCAACGCTTCTGTTGTTATCAAAGGAGCAAAAGCGGGTGCCGTTACTGATGCTAACGGAAATTATAGCATTACAGTAGCTAACTCTACTTCCACGCTTGTGTTCTCGTCTTTGAACTTTTCCAACCAGGAAGTTCAAATCGGCAACAAAACTGAAATTAATGTTCAGCTGAAAGCGTCAATCTCAACACTGCAAGATGTAGTGGTAGTGGGATATGGAACAACTAAAAAAGCAACCCTGACAGGTTCTGTGGCTACCGTTAAAGCCGCAGAGATTGAAAACACGCCTTTTACCTCTGTCGATAAAGCGTTACAAGGTAAGGTGGCTGGTCTGCAATCGGTAGCTTCTTCCGGACAGCCTGGTGCAGCACAATCAATCTTGATTCGTGGATTCAGCTCAATTAGTGCCGGTACACAACCACTTTGGATTGTAGATGGAATTATCCTGAACACCGGTGATATTTCCCGTTTGCAAACCACTGCAAATATTTTAAGTACACTGAACCCTAACGATATTGAAAGTATCTCCGTACTGAAAGATGCCGCTTCGCAATCGATCTACGGTAGCCGTGCTGCCAATGGAGTAATTATCGTTACTACCAAAAAAGGTCGTAGCGGAAAAACAAGAGTTCGTTTTGATATGGAAGCTGGTAAAAGCGATATCGCTTACGAGAGTAGCTTATACCGCCCTCTCAATGCACAAGAATATCTTGATTTGACACGCGAAGGATTAGTTAACGCTGGCGCCTCTCCTGCCGCAACAGCCTCAACGCTTGCTTCACTGGGTCTTGGTAACGGTGTTGATTTCAACTGGTATGATGGTGTTTCCAGAATTGCTGGACAACGTCTATACAATATCAGTTTAGATGGAGGAAATGACAAAACAAGTTTCTTTATTTCTGCTGGTAACTTTTTCCAGGAAGGAACTTCTATCAACTCTAAATTGAAAAGAAATTCTTTCAATGTAAAAATCAGCAATAAAACCACGGATAAATTAACCATTGGAGTAAATATGAATGGAGGTGTGGTTAGTCAGCGTGCTCCGCTTGCAGGTGGTGCTTTTGGTAACCCAATTCTCAGCGCCTACTTCCTTCTACCAACCCGTACTCCATACAATAAAGATGGTTCTTACAACCTTCTTTCCTCTACGCTTGGTGGCTTACACAACACTATTGCCCTTTCAGATATCGACAGAAGATTTTTGAGAGAGGTTAGTTTGCGTGGTGCTGCCAACGCTGAGTACAAATTCTCCGAAAACTTGAAATTCCGCAGCAACTATGGCCTTGATTACAACACTGCTGAGGAAGATCAATACAATAATCCCATCCATGGTGATGGACAGGCAACCAATGGACGTGCCTTCTCTTACTATACTCGTTATTTCAACTGGACTTTCACAAACACTTTAGACTACACAAAGGATTTAACCAGCAATGGGGATCTTTCTTTGTATGTTCAGGCCGGTCTTGAGAGTCAGAAATCAGCTGGTTATTTCAGTTCATTACGTGCTGACCAATTTCCTCCTTCTCTTTCACTTGTTTATCCTGCCTCAGGGGCCAGCCCAATCACAGCTAATGCCACCATCAGCGACTACACATTTGAATCTAAATTCATAAACGGAAACATCAACTTCCAAAATCGTTTTGTAGTATCGGGTAGTTTCCGTCGTGATGGTTCATCACGTTTCAGTGCCGCCAATCGCTATGGTAACTTCTGGTCTTTAGGTGCCACTTGGAACTTAGAGCGTGAGAAGTTCATGGAGAAATTCACATTCATCAACCAGTTGAAAGTACGCTCTTCAATTGGAGTGAATGGTAACGCCGGTATTGGCAACTACGATGCCCCTGCTTTATATGGCTTTGGTTTCAACTACAATCAGAACCCCGGAAGTGCTCCTACTAACGTGGGCGATCCTAATCTTACCTGGGAGTTAAACAAACCCTTTGACGTGGGTATTGATCTTTCTATCTTAAAGAGCCGCGTTAATGTAACTTTTGATTACTATGTACGTAAATCAGAAGATCTTTTATTGAACGTACCTCTTTCACTTACTTCAGGTTTTGGATCTGCCAGACGTAACATTGGTTCTATGGAGAACAGAGGAGTGGAGTTTGAAGTAAACATTGTTCCAGTGCAAACAAAAGACATGCGTTGGGATATTGATTTCAACTACGCTGCCAACAAAAATAAAATTACCAGCCTACCTGATGGCAACAAGGATATTGGTGACGGATCTTACCTACTACGCGTAGGAGAAGCTCGCTTAACTTATTTCCAACGTGTGTATGCGGGTGTTGATCCTGCAAACGGAGATCCACTTTGGTA
>CAINBK010000151.1:0-3215 GCA_903846615.1 uncultured Bacteroidota bacterium | reverse complement strand
TCCCGGGATGTTGTATTAAAAAGCTGCGAGGGAGAATTTAGCCAGTTATTTAAGCTAAAAAATCGCTGGTATGAGTTTACGATGAATTTCCCTTCCCAGCCACCGGTCAACATAAGTCGATTACTATCTAGCTGATAGGAAACAGATACTTGAGGAAGAATTTGGCCACCACTACGATCCCAAACAGGATTCATACCAGCTGTAAAATTAAGTCGGTCACTAGCGTGTTTTAATCCTAGAAATAACCCTACGGCACTATTCCGAAATGTCATAGATGCTTTAGTTAGCTGGATTGACTGCGCATTTAAGTCAATCCCAACCGACCAGTTTTTCTCAATGAATTTTTGAATAGGCAGACGAACCTCTACTGCCATTTCACGCCCTCCCTGTTGATCGAAAAATGTATTAAATAAAAGATTCCCTTGATAATGAATACCAAATTCGGTAAGCGTTGTACGGTTAATACCAATACTAGCCCCAGCTTTTGTAAATACCCGTTTTACTGAATCAAATAATGGAGAGGAGACCCCCGCAGGCACTCCATAGCGATATACTACATCTCGATTGAAATCAATTTTACCATTCAGAACATTAGGACTACCCGATAGTTTTTTGGTTCCACTTGCCATCAACGCAGTTTGACCAAACCGTTGAAAAATTTCTCTGCCGCGCGCTGATTGATGGAAAACGGTAAACGCATAGGCATCAGAACGAGATTTAGATCTACTTAGGTGAGCACGTAGATAGGGTGCGCTAAAGTTTCCAAACCCAGCCTTTATATAAACTGAGGAGTAAGAAACAATGGAATCTTTTTGGTAAGCCAGTGGCAAGACAGGTTGTAAAACAAAATCTGATTGCCAGCCCTGGGTTGGTATCGAGTAACGAAGCGAAATTCTACTTGTATCAGGGTTAGGCAAGTTGGGTAGAAATTGAAACTTTGTAAATTTTCGAACATTTGGCTTGTAAGAAGATATGATATCGATACTCTTGACTCCGGTTTCAGGCTGTGCAAAACTCTCCTTACAGAACACAAGCAAAAGGAGTGATAGACATAGAAAATGTCTTTTAAGTACAGTCCAGAGTTCCAAATGGAATAGTTGCATGGTTAGTTGCCAGATTTATTATTCTCAAAACGCATTAACTTATCCTGCGCTTCTTTTTGTAAAGTGGAATCAGAAGCATTTTCTACCACACTTTGATACGTAGCCTTTGCGTTGAAAAGGTCATTTTGTGCAAAATAAATATCCCCTAAAAGCAAGTAAGCCCTCGTAACCCAATACACATAACTTCCTGAACGATTAATTGTTTCAAAAGCAAATTTCTCAGCCATTTTCCATTGAAGTTGACGAACGTAATAAGCTGCTATTTCATAACGAGCTTCAGCGGCAAGTCCTGCTTTATTATACTGAATTACACGTTGCAGATTTTGCAAAACCGCCTCCTCTCTACCCTCTTCTACCTGCATTTTAGCCGTTGCAAGCGCTTGTAATGCTTGATCGTCTGTGGTCTTTTCTTTTAATAGCAACAATGAATCTCCGAATTGACTAGCATTCTTCCATTTTTTTTGCTGATAATAAGCGCGCAACAGCCCTCTGTACGCTTCAAGTCGGTCAGCCTGTGTGGGTCCAACAGTTAAAAGCCTAAGGTAATGATCTGAGGCAGCAGCATAATTCTTCAATTCAAAAAAGCTAATACGGGCCGCGGACATAGCCGCTTCTTTAAAGTAACGTCCACCCTCATTACGCAATACTTGTTCAAACTGATTCAAGGCATCAACCCAGGATTGTTGCTGTTGATAACAGACTCCTAATGAAAAAGTAGCATCCAGCCAATAGCCCCCCTTTGGATGCTGATCAAGATATTGTTTGAAAGCAGGAATCGCTTTTTCGAAATTCTTCTCTTCGTAAAGCTGTTCGGCAGCAATGTATTGCAGCGAGTCCTCAAGTTGAACAGAAACTGCAAAGCCCTGTTGTTTCAAATAACTAGTATACTCCGAAGTGCGACCCAACTCCACATAGACGGACTTGAGATCCTCTAGTGCATCATTCGCCTCCGTAGAAGACGGGTATTTCTCAATTAGCTGCTGAAAAATTTGTAAAGCCTTTTCATTCTCATTGAGATTGTAATAGATTACTCCCAGCTTTAAAAAGGCTACAGGCTGTAAAGCACTTGGCGCATGCTGCTTAAGCAAATCCAACACAGGTATGGCCTCCCTAAAACGTTCCTCCGCCATGTAGGTATCAGCTAATTCCATATTTGCATCATCCACATATTCACTAGCCGGATACTTTTCCAATAGTTGTTTGAGTAGGCTAATCTTTTCGCTACTGTTCGTTACTCCGGCAATTGAAGCAATTTGAAAGAGCGCATAAGGTGAGGCAAGCAGGTCTAAATCTACTACGCGTTGATAACCGCTTCGAGCCGCCTTATATTGCTTTAGCATAAACTGGCAATCAGCTACACGCAACCGGGCATCCTGTTCAAGCGAAGTATTCCCAACAACGGAGCCATAACTCACCTTCTCAAAATTAGAAAGAGCAAGTTTATATTGCTCAATTTGGTAATAGGAGTACCCCAAATTGTAGTATGCATGAATGCGAGACGCTTCTCCTGTCACAGGCGCACCTAAACTTAAATATTTGCTGTAATGCAGAACAGCATCATCAAAATCTTGTTGCCTAAAACAAACTTCCCCTAACCAAAAATGTATGGCGGGCAGAATAGAAGCACTAGGTTGTTCTTTCAAAGCTTGTTGCAATAGTTGTCGCGCCTGCCCAAGATCTCCATCGTAAATTAATTCCACAGCTCTTCCATAGCGTACAATGGGCAGCGACCGAATTACCAATGCAGTGGGCTGCTTCACTTGCTCTAACACTTCCATGGCCCTTTTGAAATTAGCGCTAGACGCTAGGGAAGAAAATAATAATTCTCGCGACTCATCCAAGTAAGGAGAGTTCAGATTCTCTTTACTATAAAGTTCAAAGACTCTTGATGCTTCATTGAAGTGACCTAACTCATAGCTCAACTTGCCATATAAAAATTGCGAAAGGCTCTTAAAAAGTGAATGTTTGTTGTTTAGCGATGAATATAGAAAGGCGCTTTGTGCTCCTACACGGTCTCCTTTACGCAATCGCGACTCACCTAACTGAAACATTGCATAGTTTGCAATTGAATCATTACCCCCAATTAAATTAACAAACCCAGTAATAGATGCT
>CAINBK010000150.1:0-15434 GCA_903846615.1 uncultured Bacteroidota bacterium | reverse complement strand
GCGCCGCACCATGAAATACCAGGAAGCCATATCTCGTAGGCGTACGTTCGCCATCATTTCTCACCCTGATGCGGGAAAGACAACCCTCACAGAAAAGTTTTTGCTGTTTGGGGGTGCCATTCAAGTAGCAGGAGCTGTCAAGAGTAATAAGATAAAAAAACACGCAACCAGCGACTTTATGGAAATTGAGCGCCAGCGTGGAATTTCAGTAGCTACTTCGGTAATGAGCTTTGAATATAATGACATCCTGATTAATTTATTAGATACACCGGGTCATAAGGACTTTGCGGAGGATACTTACCGAACGTTGACCGCAGTTGATAGTGTGATTTTAGTGGTGGATAGTGTGAATGGGGTGGAAGAACAAACTCGTCGGTTGATGGAAGTGTGCAGAATGCGAGATACTCCTGTAATCCTTTTTATCAATAAAATGGATCGTGACGGGAAAAATCGATTTGATTTACTAGAGGAGATTGAAAAGGAGTTGTCGATTGAGTTACATCCCATGACTTGGCCCATTAATAGTGGGAAAGAGTTCAAAGGGGTCTATAATATTGCTGAAAAAAGTTTGCTATTGTTTCAAGCCGGTACAAAAGGAACGGAGGACAGCCTAGCTGTAGGGAATCTATCTGATTCCATGCTGGATGTTCGCTTGGGAGAAAAGGATGCGGCGATACTCAGAGAGGATGTTGAGCTAATCGATGGGGTGCATGGTCCCTTATCTGTTGATCGATATTTAGCCGGGAAAGTGGCCCCTGTTTTTTTTGGAAGTGCTATCAATAATTTTGGCGTGCGAGAGATGCTGGATACTTTTATCAGAATTGCACCTCGTCCACTTGCGCGTGCTACCTCTACTCGTCAGGTGGATCCCAATGAGGACAAGATGACGGGCTTCGTTTTTAAAATTCATGCCAATTTAGATCCCAAGCATCGGGACAGGATTGCATTTATGCGGATATGCTCAGGTAAGTTTGAACGTAATAAATATTTTCATCATGTTCGGCTGGACAAGGAACTACGTTTTAGTAATCCGTATTCATTTATGGCTAGAGATAAAAGCATAATCGAAGATGCCTACGCGGGTGATGTAGTGGGGTTATTTGATACTGGGAATTTTAAAATTGGGGATACATTGACTGAAGGGGAAGATTTTTACTTTACCGGAATTCCTTCTTTCTCGCCTGAAATATTTAAGGAAGTGGTAAATAAGGATCCTATGAAAACAAAACAATTGGAAAAGGGTCTGTTGCAGTTAACTGATGAAGGGGTGGCCCAATTGTTCACACAGTTTGGCGGAACAAAGAAAATTATCGGATGCGTAGGAGAACTGCAGTTTGAAGTGATTCAGTATCGTTTGTTACATGAATACGGGGCTTCTGTTGTGTTCAATGCGCTTCCCTTTTATAAAGCTTGTTGGTTAACAACCACCGACACAAAAAAATTAGAAGATTTTCTACGTTTTAAACAGGCTAATGCAGGAGTGGATAAGGATGGCAATCCTGTTTATTTGGCACAAAGTGAATGGTTCTTAAATACAGAAATATCCAATAACCTAGATATTCAATTTCATTTTACAAGCGAAATTCATCGTTCCTGATCAAGAGGGGATAGGTGCTTGTATTCCTGTATAATTATGAGGAGTGATTTTTTTTAATTCCTTTTTCACAGCAGCAGATATTTTTAGCGCGTCAATGAATTGGTGCATTGTTTTTTGATCAACTTTCTGCTTCCCTCTTGTTAAGTCTTTTAATGCTTCGTAGGGGTTTGGATATTTTTCCCTTCTAAGAATAGTTTGTATCGCCTCTGCCACTACCGCCCAGTTGGCATCCAGGTCATTATAGATCTTTGCGTCATTCAGGAGTAATTTGCCTAATCCTTTTTCTATGGAGCGAAACGCAATAAGGGTATGTGCTACAGGTACACCTAAGTTTCGCAATACCGTTGAATCGGTTAAGTCACGCTGTAGTCTAGAAATGGGAAGTTTGTCTGCTAAATGAGAAAGCAAAGCAATAGCTAGACCCAGGTTGCCCTCGGCATTTTCAAAGTCAATGGGATTGACCTTGTGTGGCATGGCAGAAGATCCTACTTCTCCCTTTTTTGTTTTTTGTAGAAAATATTCCATTGAGATATACGTCCACATATCTCGAGAGAAATCAATTAGTATAGTGTTAATCCTTTTTAGCGCATCAAGTTGGGCTGCCAGCAGATCATATTGTTCAATCTGCGTAGTATGTTGTTGGCGAACAAGTCCAAGGCCCTGTAAAAATTCATTGCCAAACTTTATCCAATTAATAGCGGGGAAGGCAACATGATGTGCATTGAAGTTGCCGGTGGCGCCCCCAAATTTCCCTGTAAAGGGAATGCCAATCAATTGCTCGATTTGATATTGTAATCGCTCTACAAAAACAGCAATTTCTTTGCCAAGTTTTGTCGGAGAGGCTGGTTGTCCATGTGTCCTGGCTAACATGGGGATTTCGCTCCATTTTTTTGCCAGTAAGGACAGCTCGGTTTTTAAATTAAGCAGATTAGGCAGGTATTCATATTCCATTGCATGTTTCCATGCAAGTGGAATTGCGGTATTATTTATGTCTTGGGAGGTTAATCCAAAATGAACCCACTCTGTGCAGTTGCCTGCCCCCCATTCCTGTAATTTATTTTTTAAAAAATATTCGACTGCTTTTACGTCGTGATTGGTGGTTTTTTCAATGTTTTTGATTGCTACAGCGTCCGCTAAGCTAAAATCGTCAATAAGTTTTTTGAGCTGTTTACGGGTGGTTGGAGATAATGTGAAAAGTTTTTTTCTTTCCAGGGCAAGCAAATATTCAACCTCTATACAAATCCGATATTTGTGAAGACCGTATTCAGAAAAAAATTCATCTAACTGGTGTACCTGGTTGTGGTAGCGACCATCAATTGCAGATAAGGCGGTAAGTGTATTTAGTTCCATATTGGGAAGGTAGGGCAGCCTTGAAAGGGCTACCTTTGCACTTGCAAAATTATACGAATTGGATAAGATTAGGGTTGGAATCGTTAATTATTTGAACACCCGTCCATTCTTGAAGGGGTTGAATCAACTGGCTCTCAATGGTGAAATTCATCTTATTCAGGATTATCCTGCTCGGATTGCCGATGATCTGATAGCGGGAAGAGTTGATATTGGCTTGGTTCCTGTTGCTGTTTTACCCCATTTATCTCAGGCCTCAATCATCGGTTCACACTGTATTGCAACGGAAGGATCCGTAGCCTCCGTTTGTTTGTTCAGCGAGCAGCCCTTGGAGTCTCTGGATGCCATCTTGTTGGATTATCAAAGCAGAACTTCAGTTCAGTTACTTCAAATTTTGCTACGTGATTATTGGAAAAAAGAGGTCAAGTTTATTCCTTCCCACACGTCTGCTTATATTGATCAAATACAAGGACGTAGCGGTGGTTTGATTATTGGTGATCGTGCCTTGAATGCCTATGATCGTTTCAACTACAAATATGATTTGGGAGAAGCGTGGCTCCAGCTAACAGGGATGCCTTTTGTTTTTGCAGTATGGGTTTCTCGTATCGCTTTGGAAGAACGCTTTATAGAAAAATTCATTCAGGCAAATGAGTTGGGATTGTCTGCAAAGGAGGAAATTGCGCTAGAAAATGCGGGGGCGGTTTCCTATAATCTTTATCATTATTTTACTAACAATATCGATTACTACTTTACCGAGAAGAAAAGGATGGCGCTTGATCATTTTCTGACTTATTCATCAACATTGCCACCTTTATTCCCCAGCTCTGAATCCAAAAATATTTAGTTGTACCTGGTAAGGATGTTTGCTACTTTTTGTTCTGTCAAATGGGGTAGGGTAAAGTGATGCTGCTTCTCGCAAATAATAGTGAAACCCTGCATTTTTGAGGATGTTTAAAATGTTGACTAGTTTTTCCTGTTCATTGAATTGTCCATGGTACTCAACAAAAATTCTTTTTACCATTCCAAGGCTGCTTGCGCAATCATTGAGGACCTCCCATTCGGCCCCCTCAATATCAAGTTTTAAAAAATCTATAGGTTCTTGAAGAAAGTGCTTGAGCCTTAGGCAGGGTACCGATACAGTATCTTTTGAAATGGTGTTAGTAAATCCGCTAGCCATCCCTCCGGCAGCTGAAAATGTACGAGTAGTATCCTCTTTCCAAACTGCGGCATTGTGACATATGACATCATGAAGTTTATAGGATGCTATGTTTTTTTCAAGTAATCGAAAATTAGCGGGGTCAGGTTCAAAAGCTATAACTCTCGCATCAGCGTGTTGTTGCTTAAGCCAAATGACGCTGAGCCCTATGTTGGCCCCGCAGTCCAATATCAGGGAATGGGGAGCCAGGGGCTGTTTATAAATTTGATCTATGAATATTTCCTGTAGCCCATGTAATAGTTCCTGCGGGGCATTAAAACAGAATTTACCACCCTCTAACTTGATGGTTCTGGTTTTTCCGGCTGGCAGGTGTTTCAAGTATTTGTGTTGAATCCATCCGATCGAAAGATTGCTAAAGCTTTTCGCCTCTGTTTGGAAAACTCGACGATAAATACCCTTGAATAAATTGCTTAAAAATGATTGGGATAACATTTTGTTAATCTGTGCCTTAAAATTACGAATTTAGCTCCGATGATTCCGCTAATATCAATATGTATTCCTGCTTATGAGCGTCCAGCATTGCTAAAACGATTGCTGGATAGTATCGCCAAACAGGTGTTCAAAGATTTTGAGGTGATCATTACTGACGATTCTAGTACTCGGGATAATGAAGAGCTATTATTTAATACGCCCTACAAGTTTTCAATCCATTATCAGCGAAATACACGTCCATTAGGAACACCTGCTAACTGGTTAGAGGGAATAAAGCACGCTTCAGGGCAGTGGATCAAGATCATGCACGATGATGATTGGTTTACGAATCAGTATGCGCTGGAGAATTTTGCGGCGCAACTGGATGAAGGGGCAGATGTACTCTTTTCTGGATATTACTCGCATGACGAGCGTAGTAATCAGATTAAAAATAAAACGATATCGCTTGCGCTTTTTCAGTCGATTAAGAAAGATCCTTATCGATTATTTGCTAACAATTTTATTGGACCGCCCAGTGTTGTTCTATTCAGGAGAAGTATGCAGGAATTGTATGACCCCAATTTGAAGTGGTTAGTGGACCTAGAAGCTTATGTCAGGATGTTAAGGCGGTACTCTTGTCGATATATTTCACTTCCCCTCATCACGATGAGTTATAACGATTCTCAGGTTACTAATTCTTGTTTTCGTAACCCTGAAGTGGAAGTACCGGAAGCTTTATTTTTTTATAAAAAGCATGGTAGCGCCTGCATTCGAAGCATTCAAAGTTATGATGGTTGGTGGCGCTTAATGCGAAATCTGGAATTAAGAGAGGAGTCGACTCTTCGTACGTATGCTGCAGGATATTCGGTTCCCGCTTTTTTATTGCAGATAGTTCGTTTTCAAAAAAGGTTTCCTATATCCTTATTACGAAAGGGAGTATTATCTAAGCTATTGATGTTTGTTTCTTATCAATTCAATCGATAACATGGTATCTGTTGTAATTATCAATTATAATACGTTTCAGCTTACCTGTGATTGTATTGCTTCTGTATATCAATATACCAAGGGGGTTCCTTTCGAAGTGATTTTAGTTGACAATGCTTCCACCGAAAGTGATCCACAAGCATTTTTAAATGAATTTCCATCCATTACGCTTATATGCAGCAAGACGAACCTGGGTTTTGCCGGGGGTAATAATCTTGGTATACGTGCCGCCAAAGGTGACTTTATTTTATTATTAAATAGTGACACCTATTTGTTAGAGGATAGCATTAGTTTGTCAGTTGCTGCTATGCAGCAAAGAGCGAATGTGGGTGTGTTAGGCTGTCGGCAAATATTTCCAGATGGAGTTCTTCAGTATTCCGCTCGTCGTTTTCGTTCAATTAGATGGGAATTATTTGATCTGTTTCGTTTTTTGCTTTTTGTTTATCCGCCTGACAAAAGAGGTGCTAAAATGTTGGGGCAGTATTTTAAGCATGATTATTCTATGGAGGTGGATTGGGTGAATGGCGCTTTTTTTATGCTACGCCGTTCGGCACTCTCTCAATTACCCGATAAAGAGCTGGATAATCGATTTTTTATGTACGGCGAAGATGTGTTGTGGTGTGAACAGATCAGGAACTTAGGGCATACAGTTTATTTTTTAGCTTCCACTACTATAGTCCATATATCCAGTGGTAGTACTGCCATTGCTAAACAACTTCAATTACGTCGTATCATGATGAAGAATGAGTTATTGATTATGCAACTGCGTAAGGGAAAGGGGATCTACTATTTTAGTTTCGCCATTTTATTTTTGGCTAAAGAATATTTAAGGCTTTCAATAAAATGGGTCGTGTTTAAGACAACTGGAAAGCTAATCCGGTAATGTAGCTACTGTTTTCTCTATGATTTTACTCCAGTTATACGTTTCAAAGAATTTTGTCAAGGGGTCTTTTTTGAGGGATGTATCGTGTAGCATGGCTACGATTGTTGAAGGCCAATTCTGCCAATGCCCATCATTTAACACTTGCATATAGTTTCCAGTAGCATGGCTGTCAATTCCTTTTGCGCCTGTAGCCGTTGTCAGCACGGGGGTGCCTAATGAGATGGACTCTATAATTTTTGTTTTTACACCACCACCTGTTAGAATCGGATTTAGTAAAAGATCTGCGCCCATGATATAGGTCTTGATATTTTCGACAAAACCTGCATCAATGAATGGGTTATTTTGAAGTGTTTTTCGATGGCTCCATTTTTTAGGAGCATGCCCGCCACAAATCAATATCTTAAATGCCCCCAATTGATCTTGAAGAGGAGGGGCTATATATTTTATGATTATTTCAAGTGCTTCTCTATTCGGGCTATAGTCAAGTGGACCATTAAACAGAAGAATTTTTTCATTTTCAGGAATTGCATATCGCTCACGAATAAGTTGAGCTGCATCAGCTCTGTTTTCTGGTATTCTGTCGTTCTCTACACCAAAAGGAATATCCAAACAGCGGTTTGCATCTATATTCCAGTTAGTCGTAGCAAAATCCTTGTCTGCCTTACTGATAAAGCTAATAAAGTCTGCTTGCTGAAAAGCCCATTTTTCATATTGCTGAAGCAAGGGCCACCAAATTTTGTGCAGTGACCTGAAGCGTTGGAATTCGATGTTATGCGAACGTAACAGGTAGGGAATGCCGGTATCCTTTTTAATCAAATTGGCCAGCCAGGCAAAGTAGGGATGTTCCCAAACAAGCAAATCGTATTGATTTCGTTGAATAAGATCACGTATGGTAGCTCTTAAGGTTAGGTCCCCATAGCGAAAAAATGAATTTGATAAAAGAGGAAGTACGCGGTAGGGGCTATTCTCGTCAAGGGAATTGTCGGCAGTGCTTATTACAGTTAATTGCGTTTGCTGAGAGAGTGCTTGGTACCACCCCTGAATATAGCGATGCCCACCGGAGCGAGCGGGTAAAAATCGGTAAGGGGCTATTGCCAGCACTCTTTTCATTAAAATTATTTTCTGTATTGATTGCGCAATGACATGGCAAATCCGCCTAAGACTACTAAAAGAATTATGAATGAGCTTGCATACATAATTGCTGTCCCTTTTTTGAAGGAGTCAGGCTCAAATACAAATTTGATTGTATGCTCTCCTACGGGAACTTCGAGACCGCGCAGCACATAATTTACAGCCTGATAGGCAATCGGCTTCTCATCAAGGTAAGCATTCCAGCCTTTGGGGTAATAAATTTCACTGAAAACAGCAAATTGATTGGCTGTACTTTTAGTTTTATAAATCATGGTGTCATTATCAAACTGAGTCAGCACAATCGTAGCGCTGCTATCTTTTTGAAAGTTGATAGCACCGCTGTATGCACTTTTTTCAACTACAGCAGTGTCCTGCAGGTTAATTGTTCCAATTTTCTCTAGCGTTGCGGCTTTATTGGGGGCTATGATAAGGTGATTTACAAACCAGCAATTTCCAAGGGCTTGATCATTAGTAACCAATGATTGTTGCCCAGAATTTGGGTCACTTATAATAACGTAGCGGGTATTGAGCATATTCAAAATCCCCTGGTTCAATCCAGCGCTGAAGTATTTTTCAATTAGATCTTGATAGATTCTAATTTTAGCAGCATGGTAACCGCCGACTGATTTATGGAAATAGGAAGTTTTTGCATCATTGAACGTGCTTGTTGCCAAATTCAATACCCTGTAGCTGGCGTCCTTATCTTTTAATATTTCCTGATCAATAGGGCTGGCTGTAAAATTTGTTGCACCATATTCATCTGCAGACATGTACATTTCTTCATTTAAATAGTCGTGGCTTACTAGCATGATTTCTGCTGTAGAAACTACTAAAATCAATCCTAAGGCAAATACAGGGGAGAGCCATTTTTTTGTAAAGGCCCATAGAACTACTCCCAACAAACTGGTTAATAGAATAGCGCGTAAGAGGGCTGCCCCAAACAAATTGCTTCGAGTTTCTTGTAGTCCTGCAATAATTGTTCTGGCTAGTTGGTCGGAACCGTTTTTATCCGAGTAGGCATTTACTATTTGCTCATCAATGGGAGCGCTATAATCTTGTAGGATCCACAGCAGCAATAAAATTCCAAAAAGACTGCTGATTACTAGTAGCGTTTTTTTAGTGAATAATTCAATTTTACCTTGGAAAATATTGACCAATAGCAAAAGTGTGGACACGGCTAATCCTAATTGAGGAATTACCTGTGCCATGGATGGTGCTCTGAATTTATTAAAGAGCGGTAAATACTCGAATAGAAATAAGTTGAAAGCGGGGAAGTTTTTCCCCCATGAAATAAATACTCCCAACAAGGTAAATGCTAATACTCCATTTGACAACGCACCACGATTCAAGAAAAAACCAAGTAGGCCCAATACAAAAAGTAATATCCCTACATAAGCAGGTCCAGCCGTATAGGGTAGTTTTCCCCAGTATTGAGGTAAGCTTTGTGCCAGTTGCTCGGCATTACCCTCATCTATTCCTGCTGCAATTAATTTTTTGGCAACGGGGGATCCCTCTTCCAGATTACGGCTATTTCCACCACCAAATGCATTGGGCAACAAAAGTGTCAGCGATTCGCGGTTACCTAAGCTATATTCGAATGCATAGCTTGTATCAAGTCCCACAGTTTTGGTGCTTTTTACCGTTTCCGCAGTGATGCTCACTTCCTTACCGCCGCGCATCGTAAACTTACTGTACTCTGCAGATGTCCAAAGGATCAGGGCATTACCGGCTATAGCCAGTGTTGCTGCAAGAAGAGTGATTATAGCAGCACGGCCAAGATGATTCCATTCTTTATTTCTAATCCAACCAATTGTATATGATACGGTGAGCAGAATGGCAATGAGTAAAAAGTAGTATGTTATTTGAAGGTGATTGGCTGCTATCAGCATGTGAGCCCCCAACGTTGTAACAGATAGGCCCAACCAATAGGATTTGTTATATACGAGTAATAGTCCAGCCAACAGTAGTGGCATACAAGCTGTGGCAATCATTTGTGTGTCATGCCCAGCTGCTATTATTACGGGGTTGTAAGTCGAGAAAGCATAAGCGAGTGAAAGAGTGGCTCCAATTAATGGGGAGGCGCCAATACTCAGCGCGAGAAAATAAAAAAATAAACAGGCTAAGAAAAAGAAGTTCATTGGCTTTGGAAGGCCCAACGAGAAAATCTGTATCAAGTTGGGTAATGCTGACTCACCCTCCATTGCAATTTGATAGTTGGGCATGCCACCAAATAAGTTGGGATTCCAAAGTGGAAAATGCCCTTTTGCCGTTTTGTACTCAAATGCATTTTGAGCCATTCCTTTCCAGCTTACATTATCATGTTGATTCAGTTGTCCTCCTTCGAGTGCTGGTCTGCAAAAAATGGCAGCAGTGAGGATGAATAAGGCTAGCACCCCCACATGAGGAAGAAATAGTTTAAATAATTTGCCAGGCATGTAACAAAGTTTGGTCTCAAAATAATGCTATTTTCATGGAACCTAAAAACAACTATGATTCACACTATACTCCGGGATAAAAGTACCCGCTTGTTTCTAGTACTGGCTGGCTTTTTTGTTGCCAATGCCTTAATCGCAGAAATTATTGGGGTTAAGATTTTTTCCCTTGAAAAGAGCCTTGGATTCGAGCCTCTTCAGATAAGGGTATTAGGCAATAACCTATCCTTTAACCTAACTGCTGGGGTGTTACTATGGCCCGTGGTCTTTATTTTGACCGATATAATTAACGAATATTATGGTCAACGTGGTGTTCGCTTTTTATCCTGGATGACGGCCGGATTGATAGTTTTTGCTTTTCTTTTATTTACTGGAGCGATCTGGTTAGCTCCTGCTGATTTTTTTGTGACCGGTAAGCAGGGAAGTGGCGTTCCTAATATGCAATTGGCTTATCAAAGTGTACTGGGGCAAGGGAGCTTTATAATCATTGGATCTTTAACTGCCTTTTTGATAGGGCAACTTGTCGACGTATTTATTTTTCACCGTATCAAGAAGTGGACTGGTGAAAAATATATATGGCTTCGGGCTACGGGCTCTACCCTTGTATCACAGTTCTTGGACAGTTTTGTAGTTCTATTCATCGCTTTTTACATTGGAACCCGCTTTAGTCAACAGGGGGGAGATTTTGTTTGGCCTTTTTCTTTGTTTCTTGCCGTAGGTTTTGTCAATTACCTATACAAATTTGCAGTTGCTTTATTAATGACACCTGTAATTTACCTCGTGCATGGCTTGATTGAGCGCTATCTAGGAAAGGAGCAGGCGGAGGCCATGAAGAATGCGGCCATGGGTGATTAATAGCGACTTTTGAGTAGGGTAGCAACAACTTTATCGATCGGAAGACTCATTGCCTCCGCATTAAATTGTTCCCATGGTATGAGTCGGAAAGATTCCATTTGTTGCGTTGTCGCATAGGATGACATCGACTCTTCAGTAAATGCAAATGGTTTTTTATAGAGATCTATATTGAGCGGTTCCAATGCTCTTAATCCATAATAAATTGAAAGTATTTGATGGGCTTCATTGAAAGCCGAGCGTTGAAAAAAGTCAGTAGTATAAATGTGATCATCTACTTGAACGCTGAGATTGAGCTCCTCTTTTAATTCACGAACCAAGCAATCGCGAGTTCCCTCACCAAATTCAAGGCCTCCGCCTGGGAATTTGGTGAATAGATCGCCTCTGATTTTCTCGTCACTTACCAAGACGCGTCCCTGTTTGTCCCTTAAAACCCCATAAACACGAACTGAAATCTTGCTCATACTATAATGTTGACAAGCTTATGGCGCCTTCAAATACGTTGTGAGCTGGACCACACAGCCATATATTGTTGAATTGTTTGTCTGCTATTTTGTTGTATTCGATTTGAAGTGTACCACCCCTGGTTTTAACAGTAACTTCATTGAAGCCATTTTCATTATGGTAACAAATGAGAGCAGCTGCAGTAGCACCAGTACCGCAGGAAAGAGTCTCATTTTCTACCCCTCTTTCATAGGTTCTGATTTGAAGCGATTCTTCATCTTTTTCCAACTCAATAAAGTTTACGTTGATTCCATTTGTAGCAAAATCTTTGCTATAACGAATCGCTCTTCCTTCTTTAACTACATCCAGTTGCTGGATTCCCCGGACAAATCGAATTAAATGTGGGGATCCTGTATCTAAGATAAAATCACCCTTCTGCTCTTGAATCTGGTTGACATCTTTCATTCGTAGTGCCACATAATTAGCCGATCGAATATGGGCTTCATGTGGGCCGTCGGAAGCCAAGAATTTGAAGTGCTCTTTATTGATACCTATTTTCTTTGCAAATAGTGTAATACAGCGCCCTCCGTTGCCACACATACTCCCTTCGTTACCATCTGCATTGTAATATTTCATTTCAAAGTCATACCCATCCTTTTCCTGTAGCAGCATGAGTCCGTCTGCCCCAATGCCCCGATGTCGATCACAGAGGCGATGTATGTGATCGGTCGATAATGCGTTTAACGATTGATCTCGGTTGTCGGCAATAATAAAATCGTTCCCAGTGCCTTGGTACTTTTCAAAATGTAGGATCATGAAAATGATTCAGAGAATGTTGTTAAGAACTGTTGTATCAGACGGTCTATATGTAGTGGCGCATTGTCGCTAAATGTTTGTGTCACTCGGTTTGCAACAATAACATTTAGAGCAAGGCATTGATGTCCCATCAAGCGGCTTAAGCCGTAAATGGCGGCTGTTTCCATTTCAAAATTAGTAATTCGGTGTGCCCCAAATTTGAAATCAGTGAGTCTGTTAATTAATGACGGGTTGTTTAGTCCAAGTCGTAGCACCCTGCCTTGCGGACCATAAAAGCCAGGACAAGTAACTGTGATTCCCTGATAAAAATTAGTTGTAAAAAGCTTCAATAATGAAGCAGAAGCTGCACTGATATAGGGCTGGCCCGTTTGATGTTGTAATTGTGTCTGTGCTAAAAAGGATTGAATCAGCAAAGATTCTTCCTCATTTTGATTCAAGCGGTAGAAGTGTAAAAGGTTATCAATGCCTAAGCCATGTGTTGAGGCTGCAAAGCTATTAACAGGGATATCTGCTTGTAATGAACCTGAAGTTCCTAGTCGAATAATCTGAAGGCTGGATAATTTCTCTTTTGGACGTCGTGTTGCTAAGTCGATGTTGACTAATGCATCTAATTCGTTCAGCACAATGTCGATATTGTCGGGTCCAATTCCCGATGACAAAACTGTAATTCTTTTTGATCCGACAAATCCGGTATGCGTAATAAACTCTCTATGTTGACAAGAGAATTCTATGCGATCAAAATATCGGCTTACTGCTTTTACTCGATCGGGGTCGCCAACCGTGATAACAGTAGGGGCTAATTCCTCCGGGTGGAGATCAAGATGATAGACAGCACCTCTGCTATTTAATATTAATTCCGATGCGGCTATTGGATTCATAGGATTTCAAAAATACTGCTTATTTTCGCTGTCCCCTACAGGGTCCTGTGGCCGAGTGGCTAGGCAGAGCTCTGCAAAAGCTCCTACAGCGGTTCGAATCCGCTCGGGACCTCTCAACCCCGCAAAAGCGGGGTTTTTCTTTGACTTCATCGATTCAGTTGACCTAACTTTACAATCCATGTTAACTGAACAGGAAAAGGCGTTTATTGATTTTTGGGATAAAAATAGGGCTGCTAAAAAACGCTGGGTTCGTCAGTTATCTGTGGGCTTGCCGCTAGGGGTTAGCTTGGTTTTCGCAACAGTCGCCAGTCTCTTTTCAGGATGGTATAGTCGTGCGCAAATGGTACTTTTTCGCGAACAGTCATCTTTAATTCTAGTGCTTGTTTTTGCTGCTATCGCAATAGTTTTGTTCATTGTAATATTTTCCGCACGTCATCAATGGGATATGAATGAACAGCGATATCAGGAACTCATAAACCGTCAATCTTTTTAAAAAACAGCTATGCGTAAATTATTTTTTCTTCTCCCTGTATTTGTGGTAAGCCTAATAATTAGTTGTAATAAAGAAACAGCCTGCACCCCCAAAACGGTTGCCAGTGAAGTTGCTACGATGCAAAGTTTTGCTACTACAAACGGATTGTCCGTTCAAACGCATAGCAGTGGTATGTTGTATCAAATTGTAAATCCTGGGAGTGGATTAACCCCCGCACTTACTTCACGTGTTTCCGTTCGTTACACAGGGAAGTTGATGAATGGAACAATTTTCGATTCAAATACTGGTGTACCCGTTCAGTTTTTACTGGGGCAGGTAATTGCAGGCTGGCAGTTGGGACTTCCTCTAATTAAAAAAGGAGGTGTAATCCGTCTCATCATTCCTTCCTCACTTGCTTATGGTTGTAATGCAGCAGGATCTATCCCAGGAGACTCGGTCCTTTATTTTGAAGTTGAACTTGTAGATGTACTCTAAATTATTCAGCTATGTCAAATGAGACGATATCGGCCTTTGACATTTTTAAAATTGGAATAGGGCCTTCCAGTTCGCATACATTGGGTCCCTGGAGAGCTGCATTGGCTTTGTTTGATTATTTGAGAAATAAAAATCAGCTTCAACTTGTTTCTTCAGTAAGGGTCCTTTTATATGGGTCACTCGCTAAAACCGGTAAAGGCCATGGAACTGGAACGGCAGTGCAAATGGGCTTATTGGGTGCTGATCCTGTCACCTTTCCCACTGAACAAATCGAAGCGCAATTACATACGATTAGTTTACAGAATAGTCTTTTTCTTGGTGAGGTACATGAGATTTCCTTTTCTCCGCAGGAGGATATAGACTATCTGATCACTGAATCACTTCCGTTTCACTCTAATGCACTTTCATTTTTAGTAAAGCTGACCGACGGAACTAATTTTTCTAAAACCTATTATTCAGTAGGTGGTGGATTTGTAGTGCAAGAGGACGAAGAGGAAAAATTATTAAAGAAAGTTGAGCTGGCATTCCCCTTTTCAAACGCTCAGGAATTGCAACATTGGTGTATGAAAACGGGGCTCTCGATTCATGAAATTATGATGGAAAATGAGATGGCTTGGCGTAGTGAACAACAAACCATCGATCAATCATTGAAGATTTGGTCTGTGATGCGTGATTGTATGTTCAAGGGTTGTCATACCCAAGGAGTTTTGCCTGGTGGGTTGGAGGTGATTCGAAGAGCGGCGGAGCTAAATAAGAAATTACTGAAAGGACAATCCTATACTACTTATGAAACTTGGATAGAATCTATTGCGGCTGGGGGTCGTGGTTTTAATTATACATTAGATTGGGTAAGTTGCTTTGCCTTAGCGGTGAATGAGGAGAACGCTTCTTTTGGTAGAGTTGTGACTGCGCCTACCAATGGTGCAGCGGGAGTAGTACCTGCCGTGTTACAGTATTTTCTAATTTTTTGTGAACCTGAGTCTGAAAAGTCGATTACTTCTTTTTTGCTAACTGCTGCTGCAATTGGAATTGTTTTTAAACAAGGGGCAACGTTGTCTGCCGCGATGGGAGGTTGTCAGGCTGAGATTGGTGTATCAGCAGCTATGGCAGCTGCTGGACTAACGGAGGTAATGGGCGGTACGCAGCGACAAGTGTTGATGGCAGCTGAAATTGCCATGGAGCATCACCTTGGTTTAACATGTGATCCAATCGGAGGACTTGTGCAGGTTCCGTGTATTGAGCGTAATACGATGGGGGCAATCAAGGCAATAACGGCTTCTCAGCTTGCACTGCAAAGTACACCTGATCTGGCAAAGGTTTCATTAGATGCTGTAATTAGAACAATGTGGGATACTGCAAAAGATATGAATCATAAGTACAAGGAAACTGCGGATGGAGGGCTTGCAATCAATGTGCCCCTTAGTTTACCTGAATGCTAAAGTCGTTTACTACATTGTAAATCGTATCTCTTTCTAT
>CAINBK010000149.1:0-1857 GCA_903846615.1 uncultured Bacteroidota bacterium | reverse complement strand
TCACCGGTTTCCCAGTTTAATTCGTCCAACATTTCCTGAGGAATCGGGATTACCAGTTCCCCCTGTTCGTCCTCTTGAACTTGTGCTGTGTATCGTTTCATCATCACTCCTTTTATAATCTAATAGCCAACAAACTTTCTTAGACTGTGATTCTTTTGTTTCTGTAACAAATTTGGGGCGAGGTGCCCCAAGTAGCCATACCATGTTTTCTCCTATGTCAATAATTCAAACTCACGTTGATTTTTGAACACTCGTTTATAGTCACGCTTTGATTTTACTTTTCGCTGTTTATAAGTTCCAGAAACAAGAAGATCATATGCTATCGGATCGCGTCGTTTAAGTTTTTTAGTGAACATAATGGCATTGGCGGGTATTTTTAACATGTCGTCCGTAGGCATCATAAAGGGGGACAGTGAAGCATTGGCGAACAGGTCGGGGGGCATAGTGATAATGTCCAGGAGCGTAACCATGGTAAGTTACAGGGGGAGGGGGATAGTATGCATAAGGATGAGGAGGGGGTTCAGCAGCTGCTTGTCCTATGATAATGCCACCGATCAGAGCGCCAATGACGGCTTCGGGTCCTATGGCATGTGAAGTCGTCGCAGAGATAGTTAACAAAATAGTGGCAAGAATTTTTTTCATTTTATTCCTCGCAATAGCTGTATGCTGAGTAGACAGTTTCCATTTCCTGAACCCATGTAAGGAAAGAAATCTCTTGCATCAGTTGCTCGGTGTCAATCTCAACCTGGCGCGCTTTAAGCTGATCGGCAACCTCTTGCAGTAAAATATTTATATTTTCAAGGTGCATTATATCAACCCCTAAACAAAAGGTAAACCATCAAAAATAAAATTGCAGCATACCCAACAAGAGGAAGTGAGGAGCTGTAACAGTACAACCCCTCTCGCAGTTTATTTTTCAGATCGTTCATTCCCACACCGAAGAAGTAAGAAGGATTTTGATATGATGTTCTTGCTCTTTGGCAGGCAGTTTGCTGATCAGAGAAGCAGCCAGCGATTGCAAATAACCCGCAGTAAAAGCATAGTCACCGTGCTTGCCAGTTGCCTGCTTGGCAAAGCGGTTAACAATCAGCTCAATCTGCTCACGGGTCATCTTCTTAGCCATGTCGTTTCCTTTCAATCAATCGACACTGTTAATTATACAGATATCATAGAGGAATGCAACCGGTATTTTTGCGTGTTGTAAAGATGCAACAGGTGTGTTGTTTTTATACAACACTATTCACAATTAAAAGTAGTGTCAGAAATATCACTCCGAATCGATTCAAAGAGCATAATCGCTGTGTCTAATGTCTTATCGTCATTATATTTCAAAAAACTTCTAATTTTATGATCAATATCATGCAATGTCAGGTAATAGTCAACTGCCTTTGTTGCATGTTTGAATTCAAGCTGATCTTCAGGCAAAATAAATTCTAATGTAGCTTTCATACATCATCCTTAGGATCTAGTGATACCCGCCTCCATTCATCATTAACTTTTATCCAAAGACGCTTATCTCGCCCAACAGCCAAACCCACTTGCAAATCATATTTAGGTTGTGGAATGAAATATATACCCGATTGTGAATCCTTAGGAAGTTCTGGAGGCTTTGAATTTCCTTGCAAAGTAAGTATCGTATTTCCAATAGGTTCCATATCTGCATCAGCCACATCGACTGGAGCAGGAATTAGCTCTTTAACGATAGTTTCCTTTGTGTGAATTCTCTCAATGACTTCTTTTCCTGCAAGGACACCACCAAGCAATCCCCCAAGCAATCCTGTTCCTCTGATAAATTTTCTTCGATCCATTAGTTTAATCCAAAATGTTGTTTTATCAAAAGTGATACACCACTACTCG
>CAINBK010000148.1:0-1761 GCA_903846615.1 uncultured Bacteroidota bacterium | reverse complement strand
AGAGAACTTTGAAGGCAATAAGTTGAAAATAATGGGTCTTTCCATCACTTGTTCACGCAAACGCTTAAGACAAGTATCCAAGATCCCTTTGTGATCGAATGCTAATTTTTTTATGTCGTTCACTGTATGCCAGGAAACTTCGTTGTGGCTTAATTGCAATCGATGGTTTCTGATATCTAATAAAGAATAATAAGCGGTTGTTACTACACGTCCCGAGGGGTGCCGATTAATATTTCCAAAAGACTGCACCTGCTCCAAATACACATCATCCAAACCTGTTCTGGCTTTTAACACGCGATAGGAAGCTGTATCTAAATCTTCATCAGGACCCACTAGATCGCCAAGCAAGGAATGCAATCCATTGAACTCTTCCAGGTCTGATTCGATCAATAAAACTTTTAATTCCTTATTCTCATAGCCGAGAATCACACAGTCTACCGAAACGGCAATATTGAAATAATCTTGCCGATTTCTTTTTTCGGAAGCTGCGCTTTTTAAAGTTAAAGTGGTGTTAGGCATGGCAGCAGCTTATTGAATTACAAAACGTACTACCGACTGTGCGCCGGGAGCTGTGACTTTAATGATATAAATACCTGCAGCAAGTGTTTGTACTTTTTGTTGCATGGAAATCCGATGTACGCCACTAGTCAGTGATCCGTTTTGAATTACCGACAAGGATTGACCAGCCAGATTATATAAAGTAGCCATCACATTTCCAGCCGTTGGAATTTCCAAAACCAAATCCATAGCACCGATACCGCTAACAGTCCGGCTAACGAGATTAGGAAGAACCTTGGCAGAAAATGCTGTAACAGTTCCGCCGCCGCCAGTACCACCACCACCTGTGCCGCCACCGCCACTATTAGTGATATTGCGGTTCACATAGACTTTGTACTCCCCTGGCTGTAACAGAATAGACTGACCAGATCCCGTGGCGCTAAACGTAGCACCAGTCATATAATCGTACCAGGTACCTGCGTTGGGAAAAGTAATGGATGACTGAGAGGCGGCTACATCAAAGTTGCCGAGTACAACAATATTTGAAGTATCCGTTGTTAGTTGCAGCCATTTGAAAGGACCATTGAGAGAATGTACAATCCGATCAGAAGTAAAATTGTTTTTATACAGCGGGTGTTGTCTCAACTGATTCAATTTACTGTACACTGTAAAGAGTGCTTTTCTTTCAGTCACCGTTTGATAATCCCAACGAATCGGTTTGTTGGAGGTGCGACAATTATTATTCACCGTACCATCTGGACAATGATTAATGGAGAAGTCATATCCCACTTCACCAAATTGCCAAATCATGCGAGGCCCTGGTATCATAGTGCCAAATGCAGCAGTTAACTCCATTCGCTTTAGTGCCGTTGCTAAGTTTCGAATGTTATAAGAACCCAATGAATTCCCAAATTGTAATGCTTTGTACATGAGTCTTTCCTCATCATGGCTCTCCATGTATCCAACCAGGTGTGGCTTAGTCCAACCCCTTGCAGTAAAGATGTTGCCACTAAAATTTGAATTCGGTAAAAATCCCATAGCAGCTTCTTGAAACTGGTAGGTATTATTTGCCCAAAGCAACATGCCGTAATTAGAAAGTTCTATCTCCTCCGTGTTATCCGCAAAATGCTCTAGGATCACATAACTACCAGAAGATTTTACTTGCATAGTATCGTAATAACGTTTCCAAATAGCAACCCGGCTCGCATCATATCTCCCCCATGCTGCTACATCCGATCCAGTATTATTTTGTGTAAACCCTTT
>CAINBK010000147.1:0-1957 GCA_903846615.1 uncultured Bacteroidota bacterium | reverse complement strand
TTGCAATATTTATGGGTTCGTTCGACTGGCTGACGAGATTGTGGATACGTTTCATGAGCATAACAAGGCTGTATTACTAGCCAATTTTAAGGTAGAGACCTATGCGGCCATTGAGCAGGGGATCAGTCTGAATCCTATTCTTCATAGTTTTCAAAGGACTGTGAATCAATATGGGATCGATTTGGCGCTTGTCGAGGCGTTTTTCCATAGTATGGAGATGGATCTTTCCCGCACACAGTACGATACCTACGGTTATCAGGAATACATTTATGGCTCAGCCGAAGTGGTAGGACTGATGTGTCTCTATGTTTTTTGTGAGGGAGATAAGAAGCTATATGCCAAATTGGAATCCCCTGCGCGTGCGCTGGGAGCGGCGTTTCAAAAAGTGAATTTTTTACGGGATATCCGTGCCGATTATCAAGGACTTTCTCGGGTTTATTTTCCGGGTTGTGATTTTTCAAATTTTACACAATCAGAAAAACGGGCTATTGAGCAGGATATTCAAGAAGATTTTCGTGCGGCTTTTAAAGGGATTCAAGAATTGCCACTCAAAGCACGCTTTGGAGTTTATGTAGCTTACAAATATTATTTATCGCTTTTTAAAAAGATCCGTGGCTTGGAGCCAGCTTCTGTGTTACAAGCACGTATTCGTATTCCCAATATCCAAAAAGCCTATATCGTGTTTCGGGCTGGCGTTAAAAATCAATTGCGTCTTATCTAATGGTTTCGACGGCAGCTATAACAGATCAGTTAATTCTGGTCGATGAGCAGGATCAACCTGTGGGTACCTGTGAAAAAATGGAAGCCCATCGACAGGGTTTACTACACCGTGCGTTTAGTGTATTTATTTTTGATGCCCAAGGGCGAATGTTATTACAACAGCGGGCGCTGTCTAAATATCACAGTGGGGGTCTTTGGACCAATGCCTGTTGTAGTCATCCTTTTCCGGGAGAAGATAATTTAGCGGCGGCTAGTCGCCGTTTGCAGGAAGAATTAGGATTCACTACTTCTTTACGAAAGGTTTTTGATTTTTATTACAAGGCTGAGTTTGATAATGGTTTAACGGAGCACGAGTTTGATCATGTTTTTGTTGGACAATATGAGGGTTCCATAGCAGTGAACCCGCAAGAAGTGATGGATTATTGTTTTCTTTCTTTGGACGAAATCGAAAATCAATTAACAACTCGGCCTGATCGATACACGGCTTGGTTCAAAATTGCTTTTCCTCGATTAAAAAGCTGGAAGCAGGAGCAGCAATCAACTACTACTTCGAACTAAATCCTCGAACTTATTCTGCAGTTTGGTGTTATTTTTGCAACGCATGGAAGTACTTTTTTATATAGCTGTTTTACTCGGAACTTTCTTGTTGATGGAGGGTATCACTTGGTGCACGCATAAATATGTAATGCATGGTTTTTTGTGGGTCTTGCATCGGGATCATCATCAGGTTGAGCCTGGTTTTTTTGAAAAGAACGATGCCTTCTTTGTGATTTTTGCCGTGCCCAGTATGCTGCTCATTGGTTTTGGTACCTATGATGGTGTTTGGTGGATGCAGGCTATTGGTTTTGGGATTATGGCTTATGGCTTTGCCTACTTTATTATCCATGATGTAATCATTCACCAACGCTTTAAATGGTTCACTCGTAGTAATAGTACGTATGTACGTGCCATCCGTTGGGCGCATAAAATGCACCATAAACATTTAAGCAAAGAAGACGGCGAAAGTTTTGGAATGCTCTATGTCCACAAGATCTATTGGGACAAAATCCGTCGTGATAAAAAGTTAATGGCTGGCAATTCTCGTGTGGCCTACGCTCCAAAAAAAGATTAATCTTTTAATTTTTCTACATGCTCCAGCCCCGTTATGACCTGGTTTTTTTAGGAGGGGGATGTGCTACACTTAGTTTACTCACACGACTCATTGAATCGGGAGCTTGTATCGATAAGCGCTTCTTAA
>CAINBK010000146.1:0-4585 GCA_903846615.1 uncultured Bacteroidota bacterium | reverse complement strand
TACGTCAGCACCTAATAGCGCTTCCTCGAGTTGGTTTAATAGCTCTTCATCTAAGCTTGTTTTCCCCGTAAGTATTCCAACCAGACGGGTAAAAAAGCCTTCCCGGGTTTTCTTTAAACCCTGGTAGAGCGATTCTTTCTCTTTTTTACCAAACAGCTTGTTGAAAAAACCCATGATGGAAAGTTAAAAAAAAAGCTGTCAGACCGAAGTGAGACAGCTGTAAAAGGGTTTCCCCTAAAATTATTTGAATTTACTTCTGCGCTAAAAATTCCTTCACCTTATCCTTGTGTACCATTTGTTCTTTGAAGGTGTAGGCTCCAGTTTTAGGACTGCGAACAGCCTTAATAACTTTCGTGTAATTCTTTGCTTCTGCGGCCTGCTTAGGATCTTTTTTAATCGCGGTTTTTGCTGCTTTTGCCATACGAGGAGAGCGTTAAATACTTTTAGGAAATTAGATTACTTGATTTCTTTGTGAACAGTTACTTTTTTGAGGATGGGATTAAACTTCTTTAATTCCATACGCTCAGGATTGTTCTTCTTATTTTTTACCGTAATGTAACGGCTGGTACCAGGCTTGCCACTTGACTTGTGCTCGGTACACTCTAAAATAACCTGGACGCGATTGCCTTTTTTTGCCATGATTGAAACGGTTTAATCGTTAAATTTTTTCTCCTTGCGCTCTCAACTGCTTCACAACACTGTAAAGACCGTTTTTGTTGATTGTACGGATAGCCTCAGTAGATAACTTGAGGGTAATCCATTTGTCTTCTTCAGCCAGATAAAAACGCTTACGCTGCAGATTAGGCAGAAAACGACGCTTGGTCTTAATATTAGAATGGGACACTTTATGACCGCCTACTGGCGTCTTTCCGGTGACCTGACATACTCTTGCCATATAACACAAATTTGGGACGGCAAAGTTAAGGGAAATCAGTGATTTAAAAGACAGAAAGCCCTTTTTTTTATACCCCGGGCTGCCTGGGGGTACATCCCCCTTTTGATTGAATTTGCTTTTAAGGTAACTTCGCAGCCTGTTCGGCACCCTAATCGGCTGACAGTTAACACCCAAAAAAACAAACTTATGGCATACGATGTACTAGTACTGGGAAGCGGACCTGGCGGTTATGTGGCTGCAATCAGGGCCTCACAATTGGGATTAAAAACAGCGATTGTGGAAAAGGAAAGTCTTGGTGGCGTTTGTCTAAACTGGGGTTGTATTCCTACTAAAGCCCTTTTAAAAAGTGCACAGGTTAATGAGTATATCAAACATGCCAAAGATTTTGGAATTGAAGCAACTGGACAACCTCAGTTCGATGCGGTGATTCGTAGAAGTCGTGGGGTCGCAGACAAGATGAGCAAAGGGGTGCAGTTCCTAATGAAAAAAAATAAGATCGATGTGATCATGGGTTTTGGTAAGATCGCAGGAAAAGGAAAACTAGAGGTTACTGACAAGGATGGCAAAAAGCAAATAGTGGAGGCCAAGTATATTATTATCGCAACAGGGGGCCGAAGCCGTCAATTACCCACAATGCCAATAGATGGTAAGAAAATATTGGGCTATCGTGAAGCAATGGTGTTGCCCTCTATGCCAAAATCGATGATTATAGTGGGAAGCGGAGCGATTGGAGTGGAGTTCGCCTATTTCTACAATAGCATGGGAACTAAAGTCACCATCGTAGAATTTCTACCAAGAATAGTACCTGTAGAAGATGAGGATATCTCAAAAGAACTAGAAAAACAATATAAGAAGAACGGTATTGAAATAATGACCAGCAGTGAAGTAACTGCAGTGGACACAACCGGTACTGGTGTTAAAGCAACAATCAAGTCAGCTGCTGGTGATAAGGTTCTAGAAGCTGATGTTTTATTAAGCGCTGTGGGAGTAGCAGCGAATATTGAAGGAATTGGCTTAGAAGAAACCGGTGTAAAAACTGAAAAAGGAAAAGTAATTGTAGATAAATACGGCCAGACCAATATTGCTGGTATCTATGCAATTGGCGACTGCGCTCCTGGGCAGGCCCTTGCTCACGTAGCTAGTAAGGAGGGGATCATATGTGCAGAAGCCATCGCCTATCAGGAAAAGAAGTATAATCATCAGCCTGAGCCAATCGATTACAACAACGTCCCTGGGTGCACGTATTGCGTTCCAGAGATCGCTTCAGTTGGATACACAGAGAAACAAGCCAAAGAGGCTGGCTATGAAATTAAAGTTGGCAAATTCCCGCTCAGTGCCAGTGGTAAGGCCTCAGCAGCTGGCCATACAGAAGGTTTTGTGAAGGTGATTTTTGATGCCAAATATGGAGAGTGGTTGGGCACTCACATGATTGGTTATAACGTTACAGAGATCATCGCCCAAACTGTAACAGCAAGAAAACTTGAAACCACCTACCACGAGGTGCTGAACTCGATTCATCCTCATCCAACCATCAGCGAAAGCGTTAAGGATGCGATTGAAGTTGCTTACGGAGAGGCTATTCACCTGTAATAGCACCTATAAGAGCCCATAAAAAAGAAGGGCTCCCGAAAGCGGGTGCCCTTTACATAAGCATGATTGAGGTTGCGACCTGTAAACCCAACAATTCAGAGACAGAGCGTTGTAGCAAAATGCTGCATACAGATTCTAATTTTTTAAAATAATGAAAAGAATATTCAATTTTTGGGGAGTCCTCATACTAATTCTGATTACTCAAAGCTGCCAGCCGAAGACTTCAGAGGAGCAGCAGCCAGAAACCAACACCGTTCATCCACTTAATTTTTCCGTACTAGCCTCTCACCCTCATGATACGTCCTCCTATACACAAGGACTTCAATACTATGATGGCAGTTTATATGAGGGAACAGGACAATATGGAAGCTCTAAGCTAATCCTGACCAATATAAAAGATGGCAAAAGCCTTCAATCGATCAAATTGGATGAAAGTTATTTTGGGGAGGGTATTACAATTCTTCGAGATACTATTTACCAGTTAACCTGGCGGGAGAATAAGGTTTTTCAATACACGCTAGATTTTAAAAAAATCAATGAATTTACTATTGACAAGGAGGGTTGGGGCCTCACCAATAATGGTCAGGATTTGATAGTGACCAATGGAAGTGGCGAGATATTCTTTTATAAACCCAGTGGAATGCAGTTATTAAAAAGTCAATTGGTGACTGAAAACGGTAGCCCAACTTATAACCTGAATGAGTTGGAATTTGCAGAGGGATATCTGTATGCAAATCAATATACCACTCCCTACATTTTAAAGATCGATCCCACTACAGGAGTGGTAGTAGCAAAATTGGATTTATCAACCTTATGGGAGCAAGCACGACAATTGTATAGTGGTGCAGAAGTACCCAATGGTATTGCTTACAATACTGCCACAAAAAAATTTTATGTTACTGGAAAATGGTGGCCCCTACTCTACGAAATTGAATTAGGTCAGTAACCAATTTCATAGATCAGCGAACTAGCCCTTTCTTGATCCTGCATGGTTCGTATCGTAGACCTAATTCCCTGCCATACGCTATTAAAGTAATTAACTTTCCCACCCTGGTATTGTGTACTTAACATGGACACATAAAAAGAATCAAACCACATGGGCTTAATCGAGTATACTTTCAATTGATTCCTACTCATCAATTGGCGCATGGCCGGAGGTGAAAAATGATAAAGATGTCTGGGAACATCATAAGCCGCCCAACAAGGACCAAAATAAGCAGCATCCATAGATGTATAATTGGGAACGGCAATATAAATCCTACCATCGGGCTTCAATAAAACTCTTAATTGTTGTATAGTCTCGTTGAGTGCATGGACATGTTCTAGCACATGCCATAACGTAATTACATCAAATTGGGCAGGATCCAGGGCATTAAAAGCAGGAAGGCTTATCAGTTCTATTCCAAATTGATCCTTAGCAATCTGGCGGGCATTCGCTGCTGGCTCGACTCCAACAACCTTCCAGTCTTTTTTTTGCATGTAAGCAACAAAAGCCCCTGCCCCGCTTCCATAATCAAGCAAGCTCCCATGTCCTTGCCCATAAAAAGAACGTATTAATCTATTCTTCTGAGAGAGCGTAATTTTTCTTACTTCTTGATATAAAAAATTTACAACCCCTTTACTGGTGTTGGAGTGTGAAATATATTCCGCTGACTGGTAATAGCGGTCAATAGCGTCTACCCCAGGCGCATTGAGTGTAATACGTAACGTGCAATTGTCGCACTCAAACAAACGGAATTGTTCTTTAGTGATAGAGTGATCAACCACATCAAATACTTGCTTCCAAGCGGTAGAGGCACAGGCGGGACAAAGGGTTGTTATTTGAGAAGTCGGTATCAATTTCTGTAAGTGGGAGTAGCATTAGTTGGGACAACTTTTGCAGGGTTAGAAAACATAGATGGCGTAATGCTGCCAACTAGCAATACCCAAACGATCAAAGCAATAACCATCAAAAAAAATAATGGACCTACCAACCAGTGTTTTAATAAAGATTTACTTTTTTTCTGACTTAATTTATTTGCCATGGTAATGGAGTCAACAGAAGTCTCCCCTACCTGGACAGCGTGAGAAACGTTTTCACGAATTACCTTCTCTGCTTTC
>CAINBK010000145.1:0-2668 GCA_903846615.1 uncultured Bacteroidota bacterium | reverse complement strand
AGCATGCGTATGAAAAAGAGCTCGCCGAAATAGAGGCCAATAAGCTTGAAAACAAAATCATAAAAGCGCGCTTGTATCGTGAAAAAAATCCGCTCGATAACCACTACGTCAAATTAACAAGCAATCACTACAACCGCATACAGGTCAATGTGAATGATGGCAAGTTCCGAACCTTTGTGACTGCTGAGATTGTTTTAAAAGTTCAGAATAGTGCGACTGCCAGCAACCTGAAAAATGTGCTACCAGTCATCGAACACAAGGCTAATACATTGCTTTCTTCTATTCCCGCCCAAGACTTAAGATCGGCCTTTGGAAGAAATGCATTTACTCAGCAGATCTTGCTCTTTGCCAACGACCTTCTCGACCCTGAGCTAACCACTTTGTATAAAAATCAATTTAATGCATCCCCTGCAAAGGCGGGGGACAATAAATCTGAAACGGACTCTCTGCCTTTTGAGATTACTACCGAAGACCTACCCGTTCAGGCAGTACTCTTTGAGGCCTTCGTGATCAACCGTTAAGGCTTGACCTAACAGCAAAGCAAAGAGGTCTACTCTAAAACTTCCCACTTGCCTGCTAATTTCTTGTGATAGGGCTCGTGATAACGAAGTAAAACAATATCACCGGCAATCGTATCAACATTGATGATGCGTTTACATACCGATGAAATGACTTCGCGATTCCAGGCACGATCAGGCTTTTCTAGCCAAGCATTGATTCCTTTTTCCACCTTAATAAAGTGATCCATCGCACCAATCATCAAGGTAATGTCTGCTGCGTAGCTCAATAAAATGCGGGCTCTATTTTTATCTTTTTCTAAAGGAATCTCAATCACAATGTATGGCAATGCAAATGCCAACGCACGGTGTTTACGAACATTTCTAAAATAAACTTGCTTGGTGATTGCCCAGGCCTCATTAGAGTCCATCAAAGAGCCGGAAAAGGTCCATTTCTTTGACCAAAAGAACATACATTGCGACTCCTGCAGTTCTTTAATAATTGTTTTAGGAATTGCTTTATTCATGCCATATTCAAATCAAACCATCGTATGGTGGTTTATCTTGCCGAACTCATATTAAAAGGATCAAAAATTTAGCTTTTTTATAAGCCCCAATAGCGATCAATGGATCTTTATGACAATGATTTAAAAGGGTAAATTAGCTATTTGCTATTATTACTCAAACTTCCCTACTAATATGCACTAAAACGAAGCACCAACCAAAGATCGAGGTCAAGTACATGGAATTTATAAAACTATTAAAAGCGGGTTCCATCATTAGTGGGATCAATTGGGCTATTTATTTGATTCATGAATGGGTCAATTTTGCCAAGAATAATCGCCCGGAGGCTCTTGCTGAGGGAGACCCCATATTCTTAGGTTTGATAGCTCAATCGATTGCCAGCATTGGTTTAATAGGATTTGGAGCCTTCTACAAGGGTGGCAGCTCGAATACTAATACTGAAGCTAACAAGGTTCGCTCCAAGCCCCATCTAACTGCTCCTCCAACCAGCTTTAGCAAGCCCAATGAAAATGCGGTGCTAAACCGAACCGAGCCTACAGCAACTCCCATGCAGAATAGTTTTGCCGCCCCAGCCACGCCAGCCTCGGTGGTATCGCCTACTGCACCCCCGCCCTTTGCACCGCCACCCCCTGTCACTCCTGCCAAGCCCACCGCCTCAGAAAAATCAAGTCCCGCACGCTCACCAACACCAAAACCATCCGATACCAATCATCGCCTGATTACGCTTATTTTGATTGTGATCGGACTAATCGGAGCTGCAATTTATTACGTCAAGCAAAACCCGAGTGAAATTTCTGAACAAATAAGCAAACCTCAAGCGAGTGGAGATAGTAGCAGTCCCGCTTCTGCCATTACCAAACCTACTTTAGTTGCCACGGAACCAATTAATAAACGTTGGCTTGGAAAATGGGTTGATGGCAATACTCAAATTATCGTTACTGAGGAGTCCTTAGTAATGACTAATTTAGAAACAAAGACGGAGGTACCCTTCAGATGGCTTGGTAGTGAACCATCGGAAAATCCAATGGAGCCAATTTTTTATTACGGCAAGACTGTCAGTAAAGCGAATTTATTAAGCAACTTTGAAAAATATATCAACAGCATCGCCAATCCTAGCGATGAGCAAAAGAATCAGATTGAGCAATCTAAAAAGATTTTGGATGATTTAAGTGATGGCTCGTATCGAATCATTCGTTTAAAAATGAGTTGGAGTGCTGGCATCTATCGTTCCTATCTATTCGATAAAAATAGTATCTTTAAATTAGACTTTGAGTCCGAAGAATCGCTGAGTGGTATTACGCGCTATAAGAAAACTAATTAAGCTTCCTAGGGTGCCCTCCTAGGGCGCCCATCTAGACCGGGGCTGTAAATGTAATCTTGAACACTGCACCAGTATTTTGCAGACTGTCATACTGAATCCGGCCACCATGGCGCGTCACAATGTAACTACACAACCATAGACCCAAACCCATCCCCTCGCGCTTAGTGCCTGTAAAGAGCTCAAACAAGTATTTTTGCTGTTCAATTGGCACGCCTATGCCGTTATCCTCAAACTTAATTTCGGTGATCTCCCCTTTTTGCTTTCCAAGTATGCGAATAGTTTTGGAAGATGGCTTCGAGCTATCTAGAGCCTGAACTGAATTGTT
>CAINBK010000144.1:0-6766 GCA_903846615.1 uncultured Bacteroidota bacterium | reverse complement strand
TTGGCAGCTATATACCCCAGTCGCCAACCAGTCATGGCAAAACCTTTACTCAATCCATTAACGATCGCAACTCTATCACTAATTGTTGGGAAACTGGCAATACTGCAATGCTCTCCAACATAATTGATGTACTCATAGATTTCATCGGATATAATGGTGACTTGAGGATGCTTTTCAAATACAGAAACCAGTGCCGCAAGTTCGTCACGGCTATACACGGCCCCACTTGGATTGCAAGGAGAAGAAAAAAGAAAAACTGCAGTGTTTTTTGTTAATGCATTCTCCAGTTGATTCGGCGTAATTTTAAAACCAGCATCAGCACTAGTCTTGATTTCAACAACCTTCCCTCTTGCGATTTTTACCAGTTCACTATAAGTAACCCAATAAGGGGTTGGAATGACCACCTCTTGGCCCTCATCCACCAACGCAAGAATAAGATTTGCCAAGCTTTGTTTAGCTCCTGTTGAAACCACAATTTGAGTAGGCTTATAGTTAAGCCCGTTGTCACGAAACAACTTTGCACATACGGCCTCTCGCAGCTCGAGATACCCCGGTACAGGGGTATAATGACTCCAGTTTTCCTCAATGGCTTCTACTGCGGCTTCTTTGATATGCTTGGGTGTATCAAAGTCTGGTTCTCCCAAACTCAAATCAATAACATCTACTCCGCTGGCCCTTAATTCACGGCCCAACTTAGCCATTTTAAGGGTTTCGGGTTCATTAAAGCGGCTCAGCAAGGAGGAAAGTGCAGTCATGTCATAAAATACTAGGCCGGCAATTTACTATAAAGCTCCTAACTAAAGGGGCAATGAAGCCTGTTTTTATGCCCAAAATTCCCTGAAAAAGCTATATTTGCCGTCCTTTAAAATTATGTAAATCACTACCTATGCAACTGAAAGGTTTGGTTCGCTTTTTTACGGTTCTGCTGATAATCTATTCGCTATACCAACTCTCTTTTACGTGGTTGGTCCAAAACTTTGAAAAAAAGTCGGACGAAAAGGCCAGTCAGTATATCGCTAAGTCCTATCCGACAGCTTCAACCAAGTACCCTAACGATAAGGATTCACAATCCTATTGGCAGGAATTTCTTGACAAAAGAGAAGCCTCCTATCGTGATAGCCTATTAAGAGCTAGCGAAAACGAAACGGTTACCTATGGCATCAATGGGGCCATGAGTTATAAAAAAGCAAAAGAAGAAGAATTGAATCTCGGCTTGGACTTACAAGGGGGCATGAATGTAACCCTTGAGGTAGAAATGTCAGGATTGCTTCGTTCTTTGGCAAATAACACCACAGACCCTAATTTTTTAAGTGCTCTGCAAAATGCAGATAAGCGGAAAGCCAACAGTGATGCAGACTTTATCACTTTGTTTATTCAAGAATATAGAAAACTTGAATCTAGCAGACCATTGGCTACCCTATTTTCTGGTGCAAGTGGTAATCAAATCAATATTAAGTCAACAGACCAGGATGTAGAGGTTTATATCCGGGAACAGGCTCGAGCCGCTTTTGATCTGACCTTTGATCGCCTCAGCACACGTATTGACCAATTTGGAGTTGCTCAACCATCAATTAATCCCATTCCAAATCGAGGTCTAATAACCGTAGAACTTCCGGGAATCAAAGACAAAGAGCGTGTTCGTAAATTATTACAAAGCACAGCTAACTTACAATTCTGGGAAGTTTATACATTAAAAAATGCAAATTATGGAAGTAGCTGGCAACGCGCCATCGACGCTTTCAATGTAAAATATGCAGGTAAAGCTGATACTACCCTGCAAAAAGACACAAGTGCAACAGCTGCCACTAAAGGAGAACCTACAACTGCTAAGAAAGACACCAGCAGCACCAAGAAGCTTTCCGAAGCTATCGTAAGCAAAGGAAATGATACAGGTAAAAAAGCAGCAACCGCTGCAGCCCCCGCCATCAGCCTCAACAACTATTTACAGTTTGTACAACCCTATCAAGACGAAAAAGGCAATGTAGTGTACCCCGGCGCAACGGCAATGGTGGCCGTGAAAGACACAGCGTTAGTGAGAACTTATCTTGAGGAACTTAAAGGCAATTTCCCCTCCGATGTAATATGGGCTTATGGTGTTCCTGACAAAGACAGTAAAGGAGTTGCTGCCACAACAGTGCCACTACATGCACTCAAAACATATAATCGCACCACTGCTAAGTTGGAAGGTGATGCCATTTCTGATGCAAGACAAGACTTTGATCAATATGGTAAAGTTCAAATTGAGATGACCATGCGTCCAGCTGGTGCTGCAATTTGGAAAAGAATGACGGAAGAAAACGTGGGAAGTCCCATTGCAATTGTATTGGACAATGTGGTACAATCTGCTCCTAATGTAATCACTCCCATTCCCAACGGAATCTCATCGATAACTGGAAACTATTCACAGCAAGAAGCTGCCGATCTTGCCAATATATTGAAGATTGGTAAACTGCCAGCTCCAGCAAGAATTGTACAAGAACAACAAGTAGGACCAACACTAGGTGAAGAAGCCATTCAAGGCGGATCACTGAGCTTTATTGTTTCCTTCCTAGTCATCTTTGCACTTATGCTGGCTTATTATAATACCAGCGGATGGATCGCTAACATTGCTTTGATTCTTAACTTACTCTTCACCGTAGGAATTCTGGCGGGATTGGGCGCAACACTAACTGCACCTGGTATTGCCGGTTTAGTACTTACGATTGGTATGGCTGTTGATACAAATGTGGTTATCTACGAACGTATTAAAGAGGAATTAAAACGAGGAAAAAGCTACCTGACAGCCATTACAGATGGTTACAGTCGATCGCTACCTCCGGTATTGGATGGTCACATCTCCACCCTATTAACAGCAATCATATTATTTTACTTTGGACTAGGTCCTGTAAAAGGATTTGCCACTACCCAAATTCTTGGTTTACTTCTTTCACTTTTCTGTGGTATTCTCGTGAGTCGCTGGGTAAGCGATATGTTTACTAACAAGAAAAAACATGTGGAGTACTTTACAGGAATTTCAACCCGCATTTTCCAACATGCCAAGTACAAGTTCATTGAGTATAGAAAAATAGCCTATATCATATCTGTGGTTGTACTAGTAGGTGGAATCGGCTCCTTCTTTAACGGATTTAACTATGGAGTTGAATTTAATGGAGGGCGCAGTTTTACCGTTCAATTCCCAACTAAAGTGGAAGTTGAAAATGTTCGCCAGGATTTGAATCGCAGTTTTGAAGGGGAAAACACAATTATCAAGACTATTGGCGATAACTCAAAGCTGGATATTACCACCTCCTACCTCATTAAGGATACCAGAGGTCCGGTTGCTGATTCTATCGTTGAATATCGTCTGTATGAGGGGTTACAGAAATACCTGCCTACAAATCTTAGCTTCCAAGACTTTAAAACAGATCGATACCTTCCTCAAACAAAAAAGGTATTACCTACCATTTCTGACGATTTGAAGTCCGGAGCTGTAAAAGCAACTCTATTTGCCCTTATAGTAATTTTCTTATACATCTTTATTCGATTTAGGGATTGGCGTTATTCACTGGGCACTATTGTTGCCTTATTACACGACGTATTCGTGACTTTAATTGTATTCTCATTTGCAAAAAATATCGTTCCCTTCCCTCTTGAGATTGATCAGCACTTCATTGCTGCGGTCTTAACGGTGATTGGATTCTCTATGAACGATACCGTGATTGTATTTGACCGTATACGTGAGGACTCAAGATTAATGCCAGGCGCACCGATGGGAGAAATCATC
Source organism: uncultured Bacteroidota bacterium (assembly GCA_903846615.1). GTDB lineage: Bacteria > Bacteroidota > Bacteroidia > Chitinophagales > Chitinophagaceae > JJ008. Next base: position 3,003 of record CAINBK010000144.1, on the reverse strand, counting down.
AACCGTGCAATCAATGAAACCCTGAGCAGAACTATCATGACTTCATTGACGGTATTCTTGACTATTTTAATCTTGTTCTTACTGGGTGGAGAAGTCACCAAAGGCTTTGCATTTGCGATGTTAATTGGTGTACTTACTGGTGTTTACTCTTCAATATTTGTAGCAGCCCCCATTTTGGTGGATTTGCAAGGGAAATCAAAGAAGAAAAAAAGGTCCTAACCAACCAAATAGAACGCATAAAAAAAACCGGAGTAAACAACTACTCCGGTTTTTTTATGCAATAACAAATTAATTATACAGCAAAGCTAGTTCCACAACCACAAGTTGTGCTGGCGTTGGGGTTAGTAAATGTAAAGCCCCTGTTTTGCAAACCATCCTGCCAATCTATTGCCATACCCAATAAATAAATTTCATGTGAACGATCCATCACACAGGGAATACCCTCTATAGTAAAATGGACATCCTTCTCCGTAGGAGCATCAAACTCCAGCACATAGGTCATTCCGGAGCAGCCGCCCCCCTTTACCCCTACCCGCAATGCCTTATTGGAAGCGGAAGTGTCCTCTTGTAAAAGTTGCTGAATTGCTTTTATAGCTCCTGTTGTAAATGTTACCGGAAGCGTAGCTGTTGTCATTTCCATACCGCAAAATTAGATAAAGCTGCGGAATCAACTACTTTTGACATTCCGAACCATCATATATGTCTATAGACTTGGTCACACTCAGTTTTGCCCTTTCTCTACTAGCTGTTATATTTAGTGTAATGGCCTTTCAGCGGAACAACCAAAAATCGGAAGTTGCCGCCGAAGGAAAACAATTTGAATCGACTCCCTTACAGCTACAGGCCTACGAGCGATTAGTTCTATTAACAGAGCGTATTGCTTTGTCAGAACTCATTAACAGGCTCTATCAGCCAGGTTTAAGCTCCTTGGAGATGAAACAACTGTTATTGGATAATATACGGCAGGAATTTGCCTACAACACTTCACAACAGCTTTATGTAAGCCAACTAGCCTGGGATGCGGTTAGAAATCTCAAAGAACAAGAGATCATGTTAATTAATCAGGTATATAGCACACTTCAGCCAACAGATCCTGCTGCCATTTTTACAAAAAAAATACTTGAACTAGAAATGGCACAACCAGAGGGATCATTGCGAGAGTTGGTTACACAGACACTCAACCGAGAGGCCAAGAAAATAATGTAAGAACCTTGACTATGGAAAATTCAGAAAAGTTTACTGACTCAGGGATATCTATAAAAAAAGTCTATAGCCAAGCTGATTACACGGGAGAGCCACAGGCACTTCCCGGTGAGTTTCCTTTTACCAGAGGAATACAACCCGATATGTATCGGGGTCGTTTATGGACCATGCGTCAGTACGCTGGATTTTCCACGGCAGAAGAAAGTAACAAACGATATCATTATCTGCTCTCACAGGGAGTAAACGGATTAAGTGTTGCATTTGATTTACCCACACAAATAGGATACGACAGTGATCATCCTTTGGCCGAGGGAGAAGTAGGGAAAGTTGGGGTTGCCATTGACTCTATAGAGGACATGGAAGCCCTCTTCAAGGGAATTCGACTTAGTGAAGTAAGCACCTCCATGACCATCAACGCTACTGGCTATATTCTATTGGCCTTTTATGCAGCCGTTGCCAAAAAACAGGGATGTGATTTAAAACAATTAAATGGCACCATTCAAAATGATATCCTCAAGGAATATGCGGCAAGGGGAACTTATATATACCCTCCAAAACCCTCCATGCGGATCATTACTGACATCTTTGAGTGGTGCAGCAAAGAGATCCCTAAGTGGAATACAATTTCAATTTCAGGATACCATATCAGAGAGGCAGGGAGTACAGCTTCCCAGGAAATTGCGTTTACGCTCAGTAACGGCAAGGCCTATGTCAAAGCAGCTCTCGAAAAAGGATTGGATATCGATGTATTTGGCAAAAGACTCTCCTTTTTCTTTAACGCCCACAATGATCTATTTGAAGAGGTTGCAAAATTCAGAGCCGCCAGAAAAATTTGGGCAAAATTGATGAAAGACCTTGGAGCAAAAGATCCCAAAGCCATGATGTTGCGCTTTCACACGCAAACAGGCGGCAGTACACTCACAGCGCAACAGCCGCTCAATAATATTGCTCGTGTTACCTTACAATCCCTCGCAGCAGTATTAGGAGGAACACAGTCCTTACATACGAATGGATATGACGAAGCGCTCAGCCTTCCTACCGAAGAGGCCGCAAGAATCGCATTACGTACACAACAAATTATAGCATTCGAAAGCGGTGTAACCGCCACTGCGGATCCCTTGGCAGGTTCATATTTCGTAGAATCCTTAACCGATGCCTTGGAAAAGGAAGCCCTGCGAATTATGGAACATATCGATTTAATTGGCGGAAGCGTGTCCGCTATTGAACAAGGGTACATGCAAGAAGAAATTGCCAGCAGTGCTTATCAATTCCAACAGTCCTTGGAGAAAAAAGAAAAGATTATAGTTGGCGTAAACCAATATCAGGTTGAAGAAAACGAAAAAATTCCCTTGCTCCGAATAAATGAGTCAATTCGCACACAACAAATAGCTCGTATCGCTGACTTGAAAGCGAGAAGAGATGCTGGCAAAGCAGCAACCTGTTTAGAAAATATTCATAACAATGCAGTGGACGGAATTAACCTGATGCCTTCCGTACTAGAAGCCGTAGAAAATAATTGCACGCTTGGAGAAATAGCTACTACACTAAGGGGCGTATTTGGAGAGCATCAGTAAGACACAATTCCTACCCTTTTGAAGGAGTCCATCCATCCTTTAACCCTACCGTTTTATTAAATACTAATTGGGAGGATTGGCTGTCCTTATCCAAAACAAAATAACCTTTCCGTACAAATTGATAGCGATCTCCAGGATTTGTATCTAACAGGGACGGTTCGGCCATCACCTGTGGTAGAACTTCCAATGAAGCCGGATTAAGATAATGCATGAAATCCTGTGATTC
>CAINBK010000143.1:0-2086 GCA_903846615.1 uncultured Bacteroidota bacterium | reverse complement strand
GGCCGATACATTTTTTACTTTGACTCAGATCGCGACTTCTTTGCGTTTGTGCTACACTGGACATGATTGTAGTACTTTAGTAGTACTTGACAATTCAAGTGGATGTGATAGAATACTTGTATGTTGTTAAGGAATGTCCATGCAGTTTACGCAAGAATCTAAGTCTCAATTAGCCAAGTTGATGGCTACTGAGAACCTCACCGTTGAGCACCGCAAAGTGGCTACAGCCTCTTTCAATCTTAAAGACCGTGTTCTTACCCTCCCAATCTGGAAAGATATGTCTGGCGAAATGTATGATTTGCTGACCGGGCATGAGGTTGGTCACGCATTGGAAACACCAGAAGAAGGCTGGCACAATGCCGTCATGGGCACTGGCAAATTCAATAAGAATTTCAAAAACTTCCTCAACGTGGTTGAAGATGCCCGTATTGAGAAAAAAGTCAAACGCCGTTTTCCTGGCTTGCGCCAATCGTTTGTAAAAGCGTATGGTCAACTATTAGAAAAAGACTTTTTCGGCATCAAGTACCGTGATGTGAATGCCTTGCCTTTCATTGACCGCTTGAACCTTTATACAAAAGGTGGTGTTGCACTAGGCATTCAATTTACCAATGAAGAATCTAAAATGTTAGCCGATGTTGAATCGTGCGAAACATGGGAAGATGTTGTCCGTATTACCGAAACAATTTTTGACTATTCAAAAACGGAACAAAAAGAAATCCAAGATAGTAAAATTCGCCAGTTGAATTCATTCCAAGATGATGAAGATGGTGATTATGAAATGGACATGGACGGTAATGATGATTCTTCCGATGAAGAAGAAAATCAGGAAGATGGTCAGCCGCAAGATGGCGAAAACGAAACCGAATCAACCGACGGTGAAGATGAATCAGAATCAGAATCCAAAGGTGAATCAGATTCCGATTCGGAAGAAACCGCAGAAGAAAAATCAGAAGAAGGCGATACTATTAACCGTGATAAAAAATCACAGAATAGTACCAGTGAAGATGAAGACTTTGATCCAGTTTGTGCAACCGATGAAAAGTACCGTGAAAACGAAACTCAATTGTTGGACAAATCATGCAAAGAATATTTGTATGTGAATTTGCCAACTCCAATTTATTCTGAAATTCTTACTCCATACAAACGGGTACATGAATTGATGGAAAAGTATTGGGCTGACCGGTATGATTCATATAAAGATTCTCAAAATACTTTGTTCCGTGAATTCAAAAATCGGAATGACCGCTACATTTCCCTACTTGCAAAAGAATTTGAAATGCGTAAAGCCGCATCAAAATATTCCAAGCAGAAAATTTCTGAGACTGGTGATATTGATGTTAACCGTATCTACAAATACCAAGTTGATGACAATATTTTCCGCAAAGCAACCTTTGTACCAAAAGGCAAATCGCATGGTTTAGTTTTGTTGCTTGACCGTTCAGGTTCAATGAGTAACAATATGGAATCATCATGGGAACAAATTTTGGTTCTGGCTATGTTCTGCCGCAAAGTGAATATTCCTTTTGTTGTTTATGGTTTTGGCAATGATACCGGTGCTTTTCAACTAGACCACGGTCGTGAAAATAATCGTTCATTCTCTCAAAACATCCACGAATTAAGTGGCTCAGATGTTTTCTTGCGTGAATACTTAAATTCAAAAATGAGTGCAAGTGAATTTGCACGGTGCTCTAAAAATATCATGGCTTTGGCTTGTAGTTACGGTTATCGTGGTAATCGTAAATTTTCAACGCCTAAAACTGAGCATTTGTCAAATACTCCTATGACCGAGGCAATGATTGCATTGAAGCCTCTTGTTGAACAATTCCGCAAAGTGAACAATCTTGATATTGTGAACACGGTTATCATGCACGATGGTGATGCCGACAGAATTGTTTCCGTAATCGGTGAGCGTGTAGATTACAGAGGTCAATCTTACTCCAGTACAGTAGGTATTGCCCACGGTCAATACAATCTTGTTTTGCGTGATAATAAAAATAAATTTGAAGAATTGATGTTTGATGATGATGAATGTCCTGTGCGTAAATCAGTTTTTAATTGGTATCGCAAAACTACAGGTTCTAAGATT
>CAINBK010000142.1:0-1734 GCA_903846615.1 uncultured Bacteroidota bacterium | reverse complement strand
ATTCGTGGTATGCCAAAGTTTTGGCTGTCAGAAAAGTTACCCAAGATAACAAGGGTAAAAACACTCCTGGCATTGATGGGATAAAACGCCTTCGTAATCCCCAGAAAATCAGACTAGCTAAGGAATTACACTTTAATGACAAATCCAATCCCACAAAAAGGGTATGGATACCAAAACCAGGAAAAGAGGAAAAAAGACCTCTTGGAATACCTACGATGACAGATAGAGCGAAACAAGCCCTAATGAAACTGGCTCTTGAACCCGAATGGGAGGCTAAATTTGAGCCTAATTCATACGGATTCAGACCAGGACGGTCAGCACATGACGCTATCGCTGCAATTTTCAATGGCATCAATCAAAAACCAAAATATGTTCTCGATGCTGACATTGAAAAATGTTTTGACCAAATTAACCACGAAAAATTACTCGAAAAGCTGAACACCTCACCCACATTTAGACGGCAAATCAAAGCATGGCTAAAATCAGGGGTGATGGAAGGCGATAAATTGTTTCCAACGGAAGAAGGAACCCCGCAAGGTGGAGTAATTTCTCCCTTGCTAGCAAATATCGCCCTTCATGGCATGGAAAACGCCCTAGAAGGTAAGTTCAAAAGAAGAGTTGGTATAACTAGCCAAAAGCGAGATATAAGCTTTGTCAGATATGCCGATGACTTTGTAATCATGGATGAAGATTTAAACGTAATCCTTGAAGCAAAATCAGTAATCGAAGAATGGTTAAAAGAAATAGGGCTAACCCTCAAAGAAAGCAAAACCAGAATCACACACACTTTTGAAAAATACGAAGGAAAAGTGGGATTCGACTTTCTAGGTTTCAATATTCGACAATACCCAGTTAGTGACAAGCAAAGTGGGTCAGTTGGTGGAACCGAAATCAAGAGAGGGCATAAAACGCTCATCAAACCCAGTAAAGAAGCCATCCAAAGACATTTAGACAAGATCGACGATTTGCTAAAACGAAATCGTAACTCAAGCCAAGAGAAAGTTATAAACGCTTTAAACCCCGTAATACGAGGTTGGGCGGCATACTACTCTACGGTAGCCAGTGCCGATACCTTCAGCAAAATCGACAGTATAATCTTCTCCAAACTAAGAGGATGGGCTAATAGCAGAAGTGGACGAGGACAGAATAAAACTGAAATTGTCTCAGCTTATTGGGGAGTCAACAGAGGATTAGGCTGGATATTTATCACTCCCGATAACAAATATGTACTGGAAAAACACCAGAACATGAAAATTCGTCGCCATATCAAAGTAAAAGACACAAAAAGTCCTTTTAACGGAGATTTGGTGTATTGGGGACAAAGATTAAGCCAACATCCGATGCTAAGAAATATGGCATCCAAACTTCTTAAAAAACAAGAAGGGAAATGTAACCACTGTAAATTGAGATTTATTAGTAATAGCTTGCTTGAAATCCATCACATTGACAGAAATCGAGCAAACAACAAAATAAATAATCTTGAATTACTACATACGCATTGTCACGACACCAGACACGCAAAGAATGAGGTACTTTAACCAGCCAAGTCACTGAGGAGCCGTGTGAAGCGAAAGTTTCATGCACGGTTCTGAACGAGAGGTAAGAATGGTGACATTCTTATCGACTCTAATATTTGGGTCTTGACTACTAAAAATGCCTTTAAGGCTTATCCTGTCGGACAAATGCTAAAACCCTCTCAGGGTAAGCTGTCCCAGCTTAAATTGATACCCATTT
>CAINBK010000141.1:0-2529 GCA_903846615.1 uncultured Bacteroidota bacterium | reverse complement strand
GCCATCTTTAATCACAAGGGTGCTTGCTTCCAGATTTTTAAAAGAGGGAGCATTTTCAGCAGCCAGTGTACGTAATGATTTTTTTAGCGTTTCACAAGCTAGATATACAGCGGTTCCAAGCGTAGAGGTGGTAGTGGAACCTCCTTGTGTGGGACCGGGGGGGAGGTCAGAGTCTCCCAATTTGAATGAAATTTTGTTCAACGGGAGCATTAAATTTTCAGCAGCAATTTTAGTCATTGCTGTGGTGGTGCCAGGCCCCATATCACTAACGGCACTTTGTAAGACAAGATTTCCATCTGCTTGTAATATTGCGCGCACTGATGCTTGTGATCGACCGGCTCCAAATACGCCGTTTGCCATGCCGTAACCGACAAGCCATCCGTTCTCTTCCAAACTGCCAGGTTTTTGTGAGCGCTTATTCCAATCTATTAATTCACGACCCTTGTCATAACATTCTTTGAGATAATTGGAAGACCAGGGTAATTTGGATTCTGGATTTTTTTCAGCAAAATTTTTAATACGCAGCTCAACGGGATCTATGTTTAATGCATAAGATAATTCATCGATACTACTCTCTAAGGCAAAGCATCCAGTTGCTTCTCCCGGTCCTCGCATCCACGTGGGAGTGCTAACATCTAATGGAAGAATTCGGTAGTTGGTATCTACATAGTCACAGGCATAAAGAAAACGCGAGGCATTTACAATTCCTTCCCGAAACTCCTCATAGCGTGATGTATTACTAATTGCGTTGTGTACAATTCCAACAAATTTTCCTGTTGTATCCGCCCCAATTTTTAACTGTTGCCAAGATTGTGGACGGTATCCAGTAAGGTTGAACATTTGCGGTCTGGTGAGTACCACTTTTACTGGGCGATTGATTTTTTTTGCGGCTATACAAGCTGCAGGTACGTTATGCCAGTTTCGAAGTGCATTTCCAAAAGCGCCGCCAACGTAGTTGACAATTACCCGAACATTTTTATCTGGTAAATTAAATAAACGGGCTAAAGCACCTTGTGTGGCTTTAGGTCCTTGTGTTTTATCATATACCGTCAGCTTATCCTCCGATTCCCATACTGCAATGGTTGCTTGTGGCTCCATCGGGCTATGTACCTCAATGGGAATATTGAACTCTCCCTCTACTTTAACGGCTGCTTGCTCAAGATTAGTTGCGTTCCCCCGTGTGTAAGTGCTAGGTGGTTTTGCTTTTGAAAGATCTTTTCTTATCAAGTTAAAATCTGTTTCAAAAGTTTCCTTTTGATAAGAGACTTTCAGAAGTAAACTAGCTGCATTTGCTTGCTCTATTGTTTCTGCTACAATTAAGGCAATGGGTTGTCCATAAAATCGAACTTGATTATCATGCAGCACTTTCATACCCCACCATTGTTTGGGATTTCGTGTTCCATCCGGTAATTGCGTAGCATAACCTGGTATGCTGGGGCAATTCTTGTGGGATATGATATCAATGACACCCTCTGATTTTAAAGCCACAGATTCATCTATCGATTGTATAGTGCCCTTAGCAATGGTGCTACATACAAATACTCCATAGGCAAGGTTGGGTACACGATGTTCTGCAGCATAGGTGGCCTTACCCGTTACTTTATCTAAAGCATCTGCACGCGGGCCCTCATTGATTAGCGGTAAGTTCTTTTCCATTTAATTTTCCTTGAGTTAAACAGGTTTACCACTTGCTTTTACCTGGCTAATGGCGTCCACAATATTTTGATAAGCACCACATCTACATATATTTCCTGCCATGTATCGTTGAATTTCTTCTCTGCTGCCTGCTCTGCCATCCCGAATGCAGGCAATACCTGACATGATTTGTCCAGGTGTGCAGTAGCCGCATTGCATGGCATCGCATTTAATAAAGGCTTCTTGCATCGGATGTAAATCTTCTCCTTTGGCTAATCCTTCAACTGTAACAATGTTATTTCCATTATTATTAATAGCCAAGGTTTGACAACTATTCATTCTTTTTCCATTGATATGAATGATGCACGCACCACATTGGCCCATCCCACATCCTTTTTTAGTACCGGTATATCCGAGCTGCTCTCGTAAAAAGTCAAGTAGCGTAATACGAATATCCACTTCGGCAGCAATTTCTTTTCCGTTGATCAGTAATTTGATTCGCTCTTTTGGGGCAGGGCCCGGCGTGATTAAATCTATGGGTACCGCATGAACTAGAGCGGAGGGAATTGCATAAAGCGCTGCTGTAAAACTTGCTTTACGTATAAAGTCCCTTCTTCCGTTGTTGTAACAATTTTTTTGCATGATGATGATTGAAATGAAATTAATTAAAAAACTGCTCTCTATTTTTCCAAACTTCTTAGCAGTATAGCACAGTCAAAAATGTTCAAATGGTGGACCAACAGTGGACTAAAATCCAACAAAAAAAGCGCAATCAACAGATAAACAGTTAATTGCGCTTCATTTTAGCGGAGACTGAGGGATTCGAACCCTCGATACCCTTTAGAGGTATACACACTTTCCAGGCGTGCTCCTTCAACCACTCGGACAAGTCTC
>CAINBK010000140.1:0-1994 GCA_903846615.1 uncultured Bacteroidota bacterium | reverse complement strand
CTAAAGTATTCATCGGCTTGTACTTCTTCGATCACTACTACTTCGCCATCGGCAGGAGCAACCACGACTCCCTCTTGTATAGTATGAACACGGGAAGGAATGCGAAAAAAAGAAAGTATAAAAAACCAGAAGCTGATTGTGATCAGTAAGGTGAGCCCCATCACCAGGGAATTAGCATTTGCATAACAGACGCCTGCATTAATTAAAATAACTACGGCCGTAACTAATAAAATAGTGGGAGTTCCTTCACGATGCAATGTCATTACAATATCATTTGTTGGACGCAAATATAGGTATTGCAATTCCTAGGACAGGAACAATCGAATATAAAGCCAGATTACCGGAGTAGTAACCAAAATAGAATCAAACCGATCCAGGAATCCACCATGACCGGGCAAGATAGAACCACTATCCTTAATACCGGCCATACGTTTGAATTTAGACTCGAGTAAATCTCCCAAGGTTCCGGCAATAGCTGCAAATAGGGCTATCACATACCAATGATAGGAGTCAATTGGAGTCAATTGCCCCGGCATCAACAAATCTCCTAATAGATAATCAGCGGTGATACCCCCCAGCAACAGGGTAAGCAAAATACCTCCTAATGTACCCTCCCATGTTTTTTTAGGAGAGATGCGCGAAAAAGGTGTTTTACCAATGAAAGACCCCACGAGATAAGCCATGGTATCATTAATCCACATACATACAAAAACAAACAGTGGCCACTGACGCCAAGCAGAAGCCGAAAGCCCTGTATCGGGATTTGTAAATGCGAAATGATGTAAATCCAAAAACAAAACCCAACTCAGTGTGATATAGACCAGCCCCAATAGGATATAAAGAAGTGGATGACCAAAGCCTTGAATAATTTTTTGATATTCTACCCAACAACCGGCGTGAACTACTAGTATAAGCAGCCAAAAGCTTGTATCATTCCATAACAGTGCAGTTAGCATCACCACTACAAAGAAAAAAGCAGTGATAGCCCTTGTGGTGAATATGGAACGATTGAATGGCATTGGAATTACTGTTCGTCTTCTTTTATTTCTTCCTCCGTTTCGATTTGCTCATCCGATACAGGATTGCCATGTTTTACCATCCAATGCAAATTCATGGTTACCATCAGTGCACTGAGTAAACCAGAATAGAGCAAAGCCTCCTGGGAAACTACGGGTTCGTCATTTAACATAGCTGGATTAAAGTAAACCAGTGTTATAAGAATGGCATCATACACAAAATGGGCAAGAATCGCTACCCATAAGCTGCCGCTATACCAATAAATGGCACCTAACAGTATCCCAAGCGCTAGCCGAGGAAAGAACCCATAAAACTGCATATGCAACGCCGCAAATAAAAATGCTGAAAAAATAATCGCAGGCCAGGCCTGTCCAAACTGTCTTACAAAGATGCGTTGTACTACACCACGAAATAATAACTCCTCCCCTACGGCTGCCAAGCCTGCTATAAAAAATAAATTCAACAAAAGATCTTTCACAGTGTGACGAGATAATAATGCTTTGACTGTTTCATTGGCCTCATCTTCCTTAGAGCGAATCCAATTGGTGAGTTCAGACGGAAATTCAATGGCGCGATTGATCTCTCCCAACCATTGTACCATGGGAAGTGCAATTAAAATGGCAAATGTGCCCACCAACCAAAAACCTGGATAGTTTGGTTTACGTAGTCCAAGATAGGAGGAGGTCGATTGCGTAGTAAAATACTTTCCTGCAAACCAACTGGGGATTAGAAAAAGTCCAATAAACTGAACCGCCTGCATCCCTCGAATAAAGAAAGGAAGCCAAGGATGTTTGGGATCAAGCGTATCCAATGCGCCCACTTGTTCCAATGAAATACCTGTAATAATCGTTAACGCATAGGTACCGAGCAATCCAATCACAAAAAAACTAAAGAGTGAGAGGCTGAGTAATAAAAAAAACTGTTGACCGGCTGTTTTATGCTGAAAAAGTCCCTTCATGAATCCGTGGCTGTTTAGG
>CAINBK010000139.1:0-10950 GCA_903846615.1 uncultured Bacteroidota bacterium | reverse complement strand
TCACCACAGCCTCTGAGTACGGAATCAGTGCTTTTTTATTTTTATTACTGAACTGGTATTGGAGTGTTTCGTATTCTTGTTTGGTATGGTTCAGTAAATTTATTTTCTGTTCTTTATTCAATAGCGAGCTAACTACTGTTACACTGCGAGAAGCATCTAGCACATGTAGTACACCGTGCTCGTATTGCGGTGCAATTTTCACAGCTGTATGCATCCGTGAAGTTGTAGCGCCCCCGATCAATAAAGGCTGTTGCATTTTGCGACGCTTCATTTCGTGGGCCACATGTACCATTTCATCTAATGAAGGAGTAATCAAGCCGCTTAATCCAATAATGTCAACGTTTTCCTTTTGGGCGGTATCTAAAATTTTATCAGCAGGCACCATCACACCCATATCAATAATATCATATCCATTACAGCCCAATACCACCCCTACGATATTTTTTCCGATATCATGTACATCTCCTTTTACAGTAGCCAACAATACTTTGGGAACATTGCCAGCAGTAGCGGTTGGGTTATTTTTTTTCTCTTCCTCAATAAAGGGTGTAAGCCAGGCCACACTCTTTTTCATTACACGTGCACTTTTTACCACCTGTGGTAAAAACATTTTCCCAGCCCCAAACAGATCTCCTACCACATTCATTCCCGCCATAAGGGGCCCCTCAATAACTTCTAGGGGTCTCGGATATTTTAAACGCGCTTCTTCAGTGTCTGTATCGATGTAGTCTGTAATACCATTAATCAAGGCATGTTTCAGTCTTTCCTCCACAGAATTATTCCGCCAGGCTTCATCTTTTACTTCTACTTTCCCTTTTGCTTTGACCGTTTCTGCAAAAGCAATCAATTTTTCGGTAGCTTCATTATTATCGTTATTCCTATTTAGGATTACATCCTCACATAAGTTCCGTAGCGTAGGTTCAATTTCATCGTAGACCACCAGTTGTCCGGCATTCACAATTCCCATATCCATCCCTGCTTTGATGGCATGAAACAGAAATACTGCATGCATCGATTCCCGCACATGATCATTTCCGCGAAATGAAAAGGAAAGATTACTCACCCCACCACTCACTTTGGTCAGTGGCATTTTTTGTTTGATCAATCGGGTGGCTTCAATAAAATCTACTCCGTAATTATTATGCTCTTCCAACCCTGTTGCCACTGCAAAAACATTCGGATCAAAAATGATATCCTGTGGTGAAAAGGAGAGCTTAGAAAGAAGAAGCTTATAGGCGCGTTCTGAAATTTCCACTTTCCGTTGCATGGTGTCCGCCTGTCCTTTTTCATCAAAGGCCATGATGATCACAGCGGCTCCAAAGCGTTGACAGATCCGGGCTTGTTGTAAGAACTTTTCTTCACCCTCTTTAAGCGAAATGGAATTTACAATACATTTTCCCTGTACGCATTTCAGACCCGCTTCAATAATTTCAAACTTAGAGCTGTCAATCATGATAGGAATTCGCGCAATATCAGGTTCGCTTTGTAAGAGATTCAGGAAGGTGGTCATGGCTTCAACGCCATCCAGCAGGGCATCGTCCATATTTACATCCAAAATCTGTGCACCACTTTCTACTTGCTGCCGCGCAACACTTAATGCTTCTTCAAACTTTTTTTCACGAATCAACCGTGCAAACTTTTTAGAACCGGTTACATTGGTTCGTTCTCCCACGTTTACAAAATTGGTTTCCGGTCTAACCACTAATGGTTCCAATCCGGCTAATCGTAAAAAGGGTTTAATGGATATTTTTTCTTTCATACCAGGAATAGTAGTCTAGGATAAAGTTTCTTCAACAGTTGGTAAAGCACGAGGAGTCAATCCTTTTACGTGCTCGGCAATATGTTGGATATGATCAGGGGTGGTCCCGCAGCAACCGCCTACAATATTTACAAATCCCTCGCGAGCCCATTCTTCCAAATAATGACCTGTATCGGCAGGATTTTCATCATATTCACCCATCGCATTCGGTAAACCTGCGTTAGGATAGGCCGATACATAACAACTTGCCAGTGTCGATAATTCTTCAATATGGGGACGCATTTCTTTAGCACCCAGTGCACAGTTTAGTCCAACACTAAGCGGTTTCGCATGCATGACAGAAGTATAGAAGGCCTCCAAAGTTTGACCACTTAATGTTCGTCCAGAAGCATCGGTGATGGTCCCACTAATCATGATAGGAAGTGGAGTTTGCTTTGTGTCATCAAAATATTGCTTGATGGCATAGATCGCGCCTTTGGCATTGAGTGTATCAAAAATGGTTTCAATTAAAAGCACATCCACACCTCCTTCCACTAATCCACTGACTTGTTCGTAATAAGCGGCTACTACTACATCAAAACTGATTGCTCTGAATCCAGGATTATTTACATCGGGAGAAAGGGACAACGTTTTATTCAATGGGCCAATGGCGCCCGCTACCCAGGCTGTTTTACCCGATTGTTTGACAGCTTCTTTGGCGCAAGTAGCTGCTGCTACATTTAATTCTTTTGCCAGCGTTTGCATTCCATAGTCAGCCATGGCAATCGAAGTGCTGCTAAAAGTGTTGGTTTCGATAATATCAGCACCGGCATCGAGGTATTGTTTGTGTATGCCTATAATAATATCAGGCTTGGTAAGATTTAAAAGGTCATTGTTTCCTTTGAGGTCACTCGGCCAGTCTTTAAATCTTTCCCCTCGGTAATCTGATTCCGTCAGTTTATGGCGCTGTATCATGGTACCCATGGCACCATCAATAATTAATATGCGCTCCTGAAGGGCTGCTTGAATACTTTTCATAATGGATCGGTTGAACAGCTTACACTTTTTGGTGGAGCTTGCTCAAGGGGCCATTGAATTATAAACGAGGGGTATATGAGAGATATTCCTGCGTTTATTAGTTCCGTTGGTAGGCCGAACAATAAACAAATCCGCCGTAAGTGGTTGCAAAGATAACAAAAAGGGCTTAAACCCCCAAGGAATAAGGGTTAGCGACTATTTACATAACGATCTACTGGCAGGCGGTTTTGTAAGCTCCGGGCCAGCGTCATCTCATCGGCATACTCCAACTCTCCTCCAAAAGCTACTCCTCTAGCAATGGTAGTAACACGTATAGGATAATCCTGTAACTTTTTCTGAATGTAGTAAATGGTGGTATCGCCTTGTATAGTTGGGTTTAATGCAAAAATTAGTTCTTCCGTTTTTTCTGTTTTGATACGATCCAATAATGCATCAATTGTTAATTGATCCGGGCCAATGCCATCCAATGGCGAAATAATACCACCGAGGATATGATAAATACCATTGTATTGTTGTGTGCTCTCAATGGCAATGACATCTCGAATACTCTCTACTACACAAATCAATTGTTGTTTACGTCCGGGATTCAAACAAATGGAGCATTGCGTGCTATCGGCGATATTACCACAGCGTGTGCAGAAACGAATCTCACTGCGCAATTTGGTTATTGCTTCACTGAATTGTACAACCTCTCCAGCCTCCTGTTTTAAAAGATGTAGCACTAAACGAAGTGCCGTTTTCTTTCCGATACCGGGAAGTTTGGCAAAGGCGCTCACCGCTTTTTCCAGTAATTGGGAGGAAAGTTGCATGATACAAAGATAAGTGCTGGACTAACGGTTACCTGTTTCCAGTTCGTATTCGTTCAACCAATTTGGTTTTACTGTTACCCGTTTTTCAAGGGGGTTCACCCGTTCAGGTTGTTTTCTATTGCCAAAGAAAGAGCCCGTATCCCAACGCCCATTCTCATTTTTGTCTAACAAAATTCGAAGTTGGTATTCGCCGGGATAAAACAAGTTTTCCTCATAGAGAGGTCCCGTAAGACGAACAGATTTTATCACGCGGTCAGCCTGTACAAATTGTATAACAGGTTGTTGGCTCATATCAAGACCTCGTAAACGAATTTTTACTTTTCCGTAGTCTGATTTACGCTTGGTGGTGAAGGAAAGGGTATCCGTTTTGATCCATTGCTTACCTAATGAATCTTCCACCGCCCCTTTTGATAAGATCAGGTGATAGGATTGCCCTTCGTCCCAACTGGTGATTAATGTTAATTGACGACCCGAAGTGTCCATGCTTAATTGGAAGCTGTCCACAGGAGTGTAGGTTGAATCACGGTACAGACGGATACCAGTACTGTCCAACCGCTTGATACGATTTTCGAATTGAAACTGAAATGGCAGTAAAATATCTTGTTGATTATTTTGAATACTGGTTTGATATTTTAGTCTTTTATCGGTGTCTGCCTTTTTAGCCGCCGTTTCAGGAGCGGCTATGGTTAATGAGCCGCTAGTACCAGGATCAGCCACGTAGGCATAAAGTATAATACTATCTTTTTGCTGCACGGAGCGCACGGGATCGGAGGCAAAAGCAAAAAATTGTTTTTTGTCATTATAGCGACGCATGCCAGACTCATCTTTTAATGCATAGAGATAAAAAGTCTGTGCTGGTAAATTTTTAAAACTAAAACGACCTTCTTTATCGAGCCGGGCTATATAGGTAGGCTTCTTTTTGAATACTGCAGAATCTTCAGCATCCGTATGGAGCATGGCAATTAAAGTGCTATCGGTTTTCCCGGTTTCTGCCAATATCACTTTTCCATTAATCTCTAGTGAGTCAATATAATTTCCCGTTGAGAATACATAGCGAATTCCTTTGGCAATGTTTCCCTCCGTAAAGTCTTTGATAGCGTTTCCAAAGTCAATAGTGTATGTAGTATTGGCTAGTAAAGAATCTTTGAGACGAACAGTTAAATCACGTAAGCGAGAATCTACGGTGGGATTTATTGTCGGAAGCGGCGACACCAATAACTGAGTTTGCGGGTCCTGAACATCTATATATTCATCAAAATAAAAGTCAATTTTTTTACTGTTGAATCGTGTATTCGAGTCTCCGGGGGTTACTTTCAGTAGTACAGGTGGGATCGTATCACGCGGGCCACCTTGTGGAGGAACAATATTGGCACATCCTGGGCTAATAAAAAATGATACCAACGAGGTAATGCCCAGTAATCCTAATATAAACCAGCGTTGTTTCATGGGTTGCAAACATACAGGGTTTAGTGTAAACGCATCGTTAATCTCCGGACGTACCTTCCTCCTCCTCTAATGTATGAAGTTCAACTGCCAGCTGGTGTGTTTTCACAAAATTGCACCAATGGCAGTCAGCCTTACCGCAGCCAGTGTAAAAATCCTTGGCCTGAATTTTCTCCCAAACCATTGTAATCTGCTCTTTAACCATTTCAACATCAGCAGGGTTGATTACTATTTTCTTTCGCTGATATTCTTTTTGTTTGGTGGGTTCAACAAAATCAAACTCAGTACTCACTGCCTGCCATCCTCGTTGCTCGTAATGATCAACGAGGATTTTATAGAATACTGCCTGTCTCCAATAATCACCACCCAACGGATTTTTTGCAGTGGGGCCACTTACTTTCTCAGCTGCTTTTTCAGGATCTCCTGTTTTGTAGTCGACTACATTCACCATCTTGCCGTCAAACTCCAGTTTATCCAACTTTCCTTTAAGAGGAACACCATTTACCACAACATTCCGGATATTACGCTCGATGGCTACAATTTTGTTGAAGCCTTCCAGCGAATAATCGTAATAGTCAGAAAGAATTAGTTGTCCATATTCCATGCGACGTTTGAACTGCTCTTTGGTGAAACTTTCACGATAACGGCGCATGTGCTGTTCAAAGTCCTGGATAAATATTGATTTGTCTGGAAAAGTTTCTGTGCCGCTGTCCAGCATGCGTCTGAATAATCTCTCCAATGCAGTATGTACAGCAGATCCAAATTCAGTAGCCTCGTTTTTTGGAGAAGGAATTCGTATCAGCGTCCGATAATAAAATTCCAATGGGCAATGCAAATAATTATTGAGCGCAGTAACATTCATGGTAAATCGTGCCAGCAAGGGGGCCAACACATCTTCCTCGATTTGTGCAATCTCTGGTCTTGCAGGAGCCGCCAGTGCCAGACTGGAGAATGAACTGATTACTTCTTGATCTAGTGCTATTCTTTCAATGGGGATTTCAAATCCATCCATCAGTTCAATCAAAAAACGTGAGGGTTCTAATTCTTTTCCACTGTTGTTATACTTGCTGTAGGATACAAACAGATGTTCTTCTGCACGGGTTACGGCTACATAAAATAACCGGCGAAGTTCTTCTTCATTAGAGCCTGTGGTGCTTAGGCCAAAAAGATTATCCGGGTAACTATAGCCATCTGATGGCTTTCTTTTTTTCTCCCATTTATCTGCGAGTGCTCCTGCAATAAAAACATATTGAAACTCCAGCCCTTTGGATCCATGTGCCGTTAAAAGATTAACTCCTTTCTCATGGCCACTTACCTGTACGTAAGGAAGCGAGATTTTTTCTTTTTGCATCAGCTCTATCAGATTCAACAGACCGTCAACGCTTAAATCTGGTTTGCGATGCGTTTCCTCTTTTACAAAATCAAAAAAAGCGGTTAGGATTCGGAGTAATTCGTGTTTGTCAGTATGTTGCATGACTTGCGCCAGCAATCCCGTTTGTTGAATTATTTTTTCAAGTAATTGTTGTAAGGTAGTATTGGGTACAGCCGCAATTAATTCCTCTAGTAATATACCCGCTTTAGCCAGCGGTTGCGTATTGGTGAATAAATCAGCGCCCGCTCCATTTGTTTTTTCATGGAGTAAAGCACGAATGGAGCCGTTCAGATCACTTTGTTTTCTACCTGCCGCTTCCAGTGAAAGTTTTGCAATTTCTATCGGCATTATTCCAAATAGGTCCAGATGCAGTAATTCAAATAATAATTCATCGCCGCTATAGGGTACGTCGTGTTCTGCTTGCAAGAATCGAAGCAGCAGCAGAATTTTTCGGATCAGCGGTAATTGTAATAGGTCTGAACTTTTTTTGGTATAGTAGGGAATTTGTAACTGCAGCAGATAGCCGGCTATTTCTTCCCCGTATTTATGTTCTTTGTAAATGATTCCAATTCGTCCGGGTTCAATGCCTTCCTGAATAAGCTCCTGTATTTTTTTAGTAATCCCAATGATCTCCAATCGTTGTGTATCAAACTCCCAGATACGAGGAGGGTGCTGAAGTGACTTTTTTAGTTCGTGAGCGGCTTTTAACTCTTTGGTTAAACCTGGAATTGAATTGATCAATCTTTCCTGATTGCGCTGAATCAATGCCGTGGAAATATCCAGAATGGGTTGCGTAGACCGATAGTTGTCTGCCAGCACAATTCGAACTAGTTCATTTGAATAGCGGTTGGCAAGCCCCGTCATATTAGCCACATTGGCTCCCTGAAATCTAAAAATGCTTTGGTCGTCGTCACCGACTACAAAAATGTTGGGCACTTCCCAATAGCTAATCAATAGCTCTACTAATTTGTTCTGCGATCCACTGGTATCCTGATATTCGTCTACTAAAATATATTGATAGCGTTCCTGATAATCCGAGAGTAAGGAAGGACTTTGTTCAAATGCCTGGATAACCCAATTGATCATATCCTCAAAGTCATACCGATTTCTTTTTTTCATTACCTGCTGAACCGGATCAAATTCTAATACCGCGGCTCTCAGCCGGTTCATTTTTTCTTTTTCTTTTTCAATCCTATCGGTTCGAACTTCTCCTTTTTTAAATTCTTTGGTGGCTCGCTTGGCGATATATTCATCTCGTTCTGGAAGTGAAATAAGGTATTGATCAATTTTATCAATGATAAATTCAGGGGTCCAGCCTTCTCTTTTCATAGTGCTGAACAAGTTCATCATATTCTTTGCCTCGTAGTAAACATCGCCACGATAACGTTTAAACGGGTGGTCTTTTGGAAACGCATCAATATGATCTTTGAAAAGTTGAATTTTTTCAAGCTCCGAGATGGGGTCCAGCGTGTGTTTTTCGAAGTAGGGGAGATTATCTTGTATTACTTCATTGCAAAATGAGTGAAAAGTACCAAGTTGTACTTTGTACGCTGCGGGTCCAATAAACTGTTGTAATCGTTTACGCATAGCCACCACTCCCGCATCCGTATAAGTAAGGCAGAGAATATTTTCAGGTTGAACATCCGTATCCAATAATATTTTACCAATACGGCAGGCTAGTATTTGCGTCTTTCCGGTGCCCGGACCTGCAATTACCATTACGGGTCCCTCAATAGTACGCACAGCCTTTTGTTGCTGTTCATTCAATCGCTGATATTCCTCACGAAACTTGAATTCCAATTTCTCTCGGCTAATAGACATACGGATGAACTTTTTCCGGGTTCAGTAGTTATTCTTACGAAATTAATTGTTTCAATCAGCATGGCCACTTACTCTTTCCAGACCAAACAATGTATTCCTATTTCCATCGAGCAAGCCTGGGATTTTTTTTCCAGCCCCGCTAATCTCCAACGAATTACTCCTGCTGAAATGGGATTTGAAATTATTTCCCGTTTTCATGGGCTTCGCATGTATCCCGGGCAGTTAATTGAATATAAGGTTCGCCCGCTGCTGGGCATACCTGTTTATTGGATGACAGAAATTACCCAGGTACAAGAGCCCCTTTATTTTATCGATCAACAACGATTTGGTCCTTATGCCTTATGGCATCATCAACATCATTTTAAAGCTATTCCTGGTGGAGTTGAAATGACGGATATAATACATTACCGCATTCCGTTCGGTCCTCTTGGGGATTTGGCCAACTGGTTATTTGTAAAGAAAAAACTCGAGGGAATCTTTCAGTTCCGTTATAAAGCAGTTGAGGGACTTTTTGGCAGCTGGAATCAAACCGCCTAGGTTAACTACACAATTGATTTATTGGTAATCTTGATCAGGGAGGTGATATTGTTTACTTCTAATTTTCTAAAAATGTTATAGCGGTGAACTTCCACTGTTCGCTTGGAGATAAATAGCTTTTCGCTGATCTCCTTGGAAGAATTGCCATCTTTGATCAAGTTTACAATTTCTAATTCTCTTTTTGTCAATTGATTAATCCGGTAAGCGGGATCTGTTTGCTGTTCACTGATAACCTGGTTGGTGATATAGTCCTTAATATCTCTGCAGATGTATCGATTGCCTTCATGAATGGTTAGGATTGCAGTAGTCATCTCGTCAAAAGAAGACGTTTTAGAAACGTAACCACTAGCTCCATTAATCAGGAGTTGCTTGATCAAAATAATATTAGTGTGCATCGAAACGCCTAGTATTTTAATGCCAGGCGTTTTCTCTCTTATTCGCTTACTTAATTCTATACCAGACATGCCGGGGAGGGTTATGTCCATAAGCACCACATCAGGTAAAATGCGGATAATTTCTTCAAATGCTTTTTCGCCATCCAGAGATGTGCCCACAATCTCAAATTTTGGATTGGAGCTCAAAAGGTTTGCCCACATGTCTATAACCATGCGGTGGTCATCAACTAGGTATAATTTTATTTTTTTCACAATGCTATTGTTACCTCTTATAAGTAATGCTACATAAGAGTAAATTAGTATAGACTATTGACGTCGAAAATAAAAAATTCCAGCGTAATCCGCTGATTATTTTAAAAAATAATACGTGTATGTACGTATATTATTAACCTGGTATTCTTGAAATGTACTTTTCGATTTGCTTGATCTGATCAACCAGCTGCGGGGTAGTGGGTTTTAATGCTTTTGCTTTGCGGAAAAAATCTTTTGCAGCACGGAATTCTCTCTTGTTCATCATTAAACTACACATCTGTAAAAATGCAGCGGCCTGGTTCTCCTTATCAGGAAGACCTTTACGCAAGGCCTGTCTGATATAGCTCTCGGCCTGTTTTAAATCATTTTTTTGCATAGCCAGCATGCCCATTTGTAATAAGCTGGCACCTTCTGCTTCTTTCATAGGCATCCCTAAATCCAGCCCTTTCTTCATTAGCTTCTCTGCACCATCAAAGTCCTGTTTCATCATAGCTAAATTCCCCTTCAGCGTGAAGTAAACAGAACGAATCGGCTTATAAAGCAGGTTGGGATATTTGATCGAAGCCAAAACTTTTTCCGCACCATCCATGTCACCACTTTCCATGTATTCCTGAATGAGTCGAAGTGGGCCAAAAAAGAAATGACCGGCAATTAATAATACTCCAATCAAATAAAGGGGAAGTGATGGCCAGAAACTAAAGGCAAGG
Organism: uncultured Bacteroidota bacterium; assembly: GCA_903846615.1. Lineage (GTDB taxonomy): Bacteria > Bacteroidota > Bacteroidia > Chitinophagales > Chitinophagaceae > JJ008. The sequence goes on along the minus strand of CAINBK010000139.1, from coordinate 838 downwards.
TTGGCGCCAACTCCTAAGAGTAAGCAAACGATACCAATTACAAATCTGTATTTTATTAATGTGTTATAAAACTTCATGCCCACATAATTAAGGATGTGCAATATAACCTATCCTGCTCATAATATGTTGGCCAGCATCAATGCTTCAGTTCAAAGCGGTCTAACATCATTACTTTATCCCAAGCGGCCACAAAATCTCTTACAAATTTCTCTGGACTATCGGCACATGCATATACCTCGGCTAATGCACGAAGTTCGCTGTTGGATCCAAAAATCAGGTCAACACGGGTAGCTGTCCATTTGGCAGCACCTGTTTGGCGGTCTTTACCTTCGAATACATCTTTGGCATCACTGACAGGACTCCAGGCTGTGGACATATCAAGCAGATTTACAAAGAAATCGTTAGTGAGTGTTTCCGGTTTGTTTGTAAGTACACCATGATTTGACTGATCGTAATTTGTTTTTAATACGCGCAATCCACCAACTAATGCTGTCATTTCAGGGGCAGTCAGATTCAATAATTGAGCTTTGTCAATCAATAAATTTTCTGCAGAGATCGTGTATTTCTTTTTCGCATAATTGCGAAATCCATCTGCAATTGGTTCCAATACAGCAAAGGATTCAACATCGGTTTGTTCTGTGGATGCATCAGTTCTTCCTGGTGTAAAAGGAACATTCACGCTTACGCCCGCTTTTTTAGCTGCCTTCTCAATAGCGGCACACCCCCCCAATACAATCAGATCAGCTAGAGAAACTTTTTTACCACCCGTTGCACGCTGATTGAATTCAGCTTGAATGGATTCCAATTTACTTAACACTGTACTCAGTTGAGCAGGATT